>CBDUZK010000134.1:0-5645 GCA_965371675.1 uncultured bacterium
CCGCGGAGGCTGCGCATGGCTAGGGTCGGGGTATTTGTCTGCCATTGCGGGGTGAACATCGCCGGGAAGGTGGACGTGGCGAAGGTCGCCGAGGAGGTCGGCAGGCTGCCGGAAGTGGCCTGGGCGACCGACTACAAGTTCATGTGCTCGTCGCCCGGCCAGAACCTGGTCAAAGAGGCAATCAAGAAGCACCGGCTGAACCGGGTGGTGGTGGCGGCCTGCTCTCCCACGATGCACCTGCCGACCTTCCAGAAGGCGATTGCGGCCGAGGGGCTGAATCCCTACCTGGTGTCGATGGCGAACATCCGGGAGCAGTGCTCGTGGGTGACCGAAGACCCGGACGAGGCGACCGCCAAGGCGCTGGACCTGGTCATCCGCCAGGTGAAACGGGTGGCGCACCAGGACCCGCTCGAGGAAATCGACGTCGAGTTGACCAGGACCGCGCTCGTCATCGGCGGCGGCATCGCCGGGATCCAGGCCGCGCTCGACATCGCGGACGGAGATCGAAAGGTGATACTGGTCGAGAAGAGCCCGTCGCTGGGCGGCAGGATGGCCCAGCTCGACGAGACCTTCCCGACGCTCGACTGCTCGCAGTGTATCCTGACCCCGAAGATGGTCGAGGCGGCCCAGCACCCGAACATCGAAATCCGCGTAAACTCGGAGGCGACCGGAGTGGACGGGTACGTCGGCAACTTCGACGTCACCATCAGGCGCAAGCCGACCTGCGTCGACCCGGTGAAGTGCATCGGGTGCGGCATCTGCCAGGAAAAGTGCCCGGTCAAGAACGTGCCGGACGAGTTCAACGCGAACCTCGCGACCCGGCCGGCAATCGCGATGCCCTTCCCGCAGGCGGTGCCCGCGATTCCGGTCATCGAAGCCGAGTACTGCCTGAAACTGACCAGTGATAAGTGCGGGGTGTGCGCCAAAGTGTGCCCGGCCGACGCCATCGACTACACCGACCGGGGCTCCGAGGAGACGGTCAAGGTCGGCGCAATCGTCGTCGCGACCGGGTACCGGGAGATGGACCCGCGCGTGTACACCGAGTACGGCGGCGGCACGCTGCCCGACGTCATCACCGGCCTGCAGTTCGAGCGGCTGGTGTCTTCGACCGGTCCGACCGGCGGGGAGTTGAGGCGGCCGTCGGACGGCAAAGTGCCGAAGACAGTGGTGTTCGCCGAGTGCGTGGGCAGCCGGGACCCGTCCAAGGGCCACGCCTACTGCAGCGGCATCTGCTGCATGTACACGGCCAAGCACGCGATGCTCTACAAGCACCACGTACCGGACGGCCAGGCCTACGTCAGCTACATCGACATCCGGGCTCCGGGCAAGGACTACGAGCAGTTCGTCCGGCGGGCAATCGAGGAAGACGACGTGCGCTACATCCGGGGCCGGGTCGGCAGGATAATGCGCCTGAAGAACGGCAACTACCGTGTCTTCACCGAAGACTCGCTGGTCGGCCGGCCGGTGGCCATCGACGCCGGCATGGTCGTGCTGGCGAGCGCGGTCGAGCCGCAGGCGAGCGCGGTCGAGCTGGCCCGGACCCTCGGCATCAGCTACGACGGTGACGGCTTCTACACTGAAGCCCACCCGAAGCTCAAGCCGGTCGAAACCGCAAGCGCCGGCATATTCCTCGCCGGGGCGTGCCAGGGACCCAAAGACATCCCGTCCAGCGTGCAGCAGGGCAGCGCGGCCGGGGCCAAGGTGCTGTCGCTGTTCTCGAAGGACTCGCTGAAGAAATCGCCCCAGGTGGCCAGGGTGGACCCGACCGCCTGCACCGGCTGCCTGACCTGCGCCTACGTCTGTCACTACTCGGCAATCGAGGAGAAGGAATGGAGCGGCCGCCGGGTGGCCGAAGTCGTCCCGGGCAAGTGCCAGGGATGCGGCGCCTGCGCGGCGACCTGCAAGAACAAAGCGGTTACGCTTGCCCGGTTCAGCGATGCCGAGCTGTACGAGGAGATCACGCAATGAACCGGAACAAGATGAGCGAGGACCCGAGGATCCTGGGGTTCCTCTGCCGCTGGTGCAGCTACGCTGGCGCGGACCTGGCCGGGACAAGCCGGTTCAGCTACCCGCCCAACGTGCGCATCGTCCAGGTCCCGTGCTCGGGACGGGTTGACCCGGTGATGATCTTCAAGGCGTTCGTCGAGGGCTACGACGGGGTGCTGGTTTCGGGCTGCCATCCCGGTGACTGCCACTACGGCACCGGCAACTACCACGCCCGCCGCAAGCTGGCGGTGGCCCGGCGCCTGTTGGAGACGGTCGGCATCAGTCCGGACCGGATGCACTTCACCTGGGTGAGCGCGGCCGAAGGGCGCAAGTTCGCCGAGGTGTGTTCGAAGTTCACCGAGAAGCTGAAGGGGCTGGCGGGAGCCGACAAGCCGCTGGCAAGACAGGAGCTGGCCAGATGAAGGCCTTGCAGGACAAGGCCCGCGAGATGCTCGAGAAGGGCGGGGTCGATGCCCTGCTCGGCTGGAAGTACGACCCGACGATTGACGACGTGCGGCCGACCCTGTTCAAGAAGGGCGACGATGCGTCCGAGCTCGTCTACGACGACCGGTGCGTCCACAACCTCGCCAACTACCTGCCGACGCTGGTCGCCCGCTACGAGAAGGTCGGGGTCGTGCTCAAGGGTTGCGACGGTCGGTCGCTCGCGACGCTGCTCGTCGAGCACAGGCTGAACCGGAACAACATCGTCGTGCTCGCCCCGGCGTGTGAAGGCGTGAAGGTGCAGGGTGCGAAGGCGCAGAAGTGCGACGACTGCCCGACGACCATGTCGCCGATTTCGGACTACGAGTTCGGCGAGCGAAAGACCACGGACGATGCCGAATTCAAGGCGCTCGAGCGCATTGGGAAAATGACGCCGGCAGAACGGTGGCGGTTCTTCGAGGAGCAGTTCGAAAAGTGTCAGCGGTGCTACGCCTGCCGCCAGGTGTGCCCGATGTGCTACTGCGAACTGTGCATCGCGGACCAGCAGGAGCCGAAGTGGATCGAGCCGTCGCGCAAGCTGTCCGCGAACACGATGTGGCACCTGGTGCGTGCCTACCACCTGGCCGGATGCTGCTCGGACTGCGGCGAGTGCCAGCGGGCGTGCCCGGAGGGAATCCCGATGCGACTGCTCAACATCGCAATCGAGAAACTGGTCAGGGATGAATTCGGCGTGCGGCCCGGGACGAAACCGGAAGAGGTGCCGCCGCTGGTGACCCTGGTCACCGATGACAAAGACGACATCATGGGAGAGCAGCTATGAGCGACGGCTGGAAGTTCCTGAGACACGACGACCTGCCCGGCCTGCTGGACGAGTTCGCCGGGGACCATGATGTCTGGCTGCCGAAGAGGCCGTTGAACAAGTGGGACTGGTTCAGGTACGTGCCCGGTGACGAGGTCAATGTCCGGAACACCATTGTCGAAGTGTCGGCCAAGAAGCTGTTCTTCCCGCGACGCCGGGCAATCGCGACCTTCGACCCGGCGGAGCAATGGAACATGGAACCGGTTGCGCCACCGACCGCTCCACGGGTGGTGTTCGGCATGCACCCGTGTGACGTCACCGCGCTGAAGTACACCGACCTGGTGTATCTCGATTCCGACCATCCGGACCGGCTGTATCAGGCCGAGCGCGACCGGACCACGATTGTCGGCATGGCGTGCAGCGAGATGATGCCGACCTGCCATTGCACGGACCGTGACCTGTCGCCGGACGAAACCGGCGGAATGGACATCGTGCTCCACGAAGTCGACGGTGGGTACCTGTTCAAGCCGCTGACCGAGAAGGGGCGGAAGTTGTCGAGTTCGGCCCTGCTGCAGGATACCGACCGCGTCCCGGACAGGAAGGAATGGCCGAGCGGGCAGTACCCGGTTCCCAATGCCGGGGAACTGATGGAGCAGTACGACGACGACTTCTGGCTCGAAGCGTCCGACATCTGCCTGACCTGCGGCGGCTGCACCTTCGCGTGTCCGACCTGCACCTGTTTCCTGGTCGTGGACGAGAAGTTCGAAGGGAGCGGCGAGCGGGTCACCTGCTGGGACACCTGCCAGTTTCTTTCCTACTCGCGCGAGACCAGCGGCCACAATCCCAGGAAGACCAATGCGGCACGGCTGCGCAACCGGACCCTGGACAAGTTCGCCTACAGCGAGTTGAAGCGCGGTATGCGGTCGTGCATCGGTTGCGGCCGCTGTGTGCTCATCTGCCCGATCAAGCGGAGTTTCCCGCAGCTCGGGGCGAAGCTGCAGGCCCGGGTCGAGGAAGAGAAGAAAGCGAAGGTGAACTGATGCCCATGAACGAACTCGTACCCGGACCAGCGGTGATAAAGAAGCTGGACAGGGAATCGGCCGACGTGGTCAGCCTTGAGCTGGAAAAGAGCGACGGTTCGCCGATGGAATCCCTGCCCGGCCAATTCGTCGAGGTATCGGTCCAGGGCAACGGCGAGTCGACGTTCGCGGTCAGCCGGCTGGCTTCGGACCGCAGGCGGTTCACGGTGTCGGTCAAGCGAATGGGTCATGTGACCAGGATGCTGCATCGCGCGACCGAGGGAGAGGTCGTCGGGGTGCGCGGCCCCTACGGCAGGCCATTCCCGGTCGAGGAGTGGAAAGGCAAGGGCATCGTCGTCATCGGAGGCGGCATCGGGCTCGCGCCGCTGCGCCCGGTCGTGGACCAGGTGCTGGTGTGCCGGGACGGCTACCGGGGACTCGAAGTGGTGTTCGGGGCGCGCACGCCACAGGACATGCTGTTCAAGTCGGACCTCGATACCTGGCAGAAAGACGAATACGTCCGGCTCCACACGACGATTGACTTCGCCCACGAGGGCTGGACGAGTCGCGTCGGGTTCGTACCGGTGGTGGTCAAGGACCTGGCCCTCCGGCCGGACGGCCGGGTCGCCATCATCTGCGGCCCGCCGATCATGATCAAGCTGACCGTTGCCGCCCTGGTCGAACTCGGTTGGTCCGATGACCGGCTCTACACCACGCTCGAGATGAAGATGCAATGCGGCATCGGCCAGTGCGGTCGCTGCAACATCGGGGAGAAGTTCATCTGCAAAGACGGGCCGGTGTTCCGGCTTGATGAGCTCCCGGCCTACGCCCTGTAGCTGAAGCTCCCGGTCGGTCGAGGGGCGAACCGGTCGGGAACGAGGTTCGACCGTCCGGGGATTGACAGGGCTGGATGCAAGAGCTACACTGCGGACATGGTGCATCTCGGCATAGCAGAGTCGGTGACCGCTCCAGGCGAGCACAGATGAACACGGACAAGGAGTGAACATGAGAACAACTGTAGTGCTGGTCGCCATGCTGCTTGTGGCCGGCGTCGGGTGGGCGCAGCCCGAAGATTCGAGCTGGGTGAGCTACTACAACGGGATCGACGGGTGGTTCGAGTTCCAGGGGCCGGAGCGTGCGATGCGCATCGACCCGACCGACTTCGGGCTTAACCCGCCGGTCCAGATCGAGTCGCTCAAGATCTGGTTCTACTGGGGCATGGGTTCGTTCGAGGATTCGGTGTTCACGTTCAAGATCTACGACGGGGACGGGCAGACCCTGCTCTTCGAATCCGAGAGCATCGCCTGCCCGCGGACCTACTGGGTGTACTACGGTCTGGACACCCCGGTGAGCATCGACTCCGGAGACTTCTACATCTGCGTCACGGCGCGCCTGGTCAA
>CBDUZK010000135.1:0-5598 GCA_965371675.1 uncultured bacterium
ACCCTCAGACTATGCTAAGGCCGATGGGCGGAGTGTCAAGCGGCCGGTGGATCCCAGAAACAGGAGTGAAACCACAAAGGCAGAAAGACACGAAGGTAGGAAGCCGGAAGCTACCAGGTTCTGTGGCGTCTCTTCGGTCGAGGTAGTACCGCACCCGTTGGGTGGCAGTCCTGTTCGGATCCTGGTCTGTTGCTTGGTGCTTTTGTGTTGAAATCCCTATGTTGGTTTTCGGGTGGGTCGTCGGGCCGGGCATCGGTGCCGGGCAGGTAGCCCGGCTTGAGGTTGTGCATGCCCCAGAACAGGTTGGTGCGGATCCGGCGGTCTCCTTTGTAGAGCTTGTTCAGGAAACGGCGGAGCCGGAGCCGGGTGCCGCGCTTCTCGTACGGGCAGCGGTTGCGGACCGGCCGAATGCCGGCCTGTCTCAGGTAGTCGCGAATCATCGGCGGCTCGACGTAGTACAGGGGCCGGACGATGAACAGGTCGCCGTGGAAGAGCTTCTGGCGGGGCACGAAGGTCGAGCCGGACGAGCCCATCAGCAGGTTCATCAGGAAGGTCTCGTTGACGTCGTCCATGTGGTGGCCAAGCGCGACCGTGTGGCAGTCGAGCGCCTGCGCGGTCAGGAACAGGGTCTTGCGCCGCTCGCGGGCGCAGAAGAAGCAGTGGTCGTCGCCGGCTGCCTTGAGCCGGCCGGGCACGTCGATGGCCTTGACCGTGCAGGGGAGACCGATGCGCTCGCAGGCGCGCGCCACCCGGTCCGCGTTCCAGCCCTCAAACCCGGGGTCGACGTGGACCGGGACGATGTCCCAGTGCTTGCGGTGGCGGTCGTTGTGATACTTGAGCGCGTGCAGCAGGCAGAGGCTGTCGGCCCCGCCGGACACCCCGACCACAACCCTAGTGTCCTCCGGGACGAGGTGGTGCTTGTCGAGCGCGCGCTTGACAAGCTGGCGGGTCCGGCGCACGGCCCAGGGCATGGGTCCGGGGTTCAGTCGTCCGCGGGCAGCTTCACTTCCGGGTGCTCGCGCAGCCGGGAGTAGAACAGGTCGCGGATTTCGGGCAGGCGCTCCGCGGTCCGGGCCTCGAACCGGAGCACGAGAATCGGCCCGGTGTTGGACGCGCGGACCAGGCCCCAGCCGTCGTCGAACAGGACCCGGGCCCCGTCGATGTCGTTGACCGTGTACCGTTCCTTGAACCAGGCGCGGAGTTCGTCCACCACCTTGAACTTGATTTCGTCCGGGCAGGCGACGCGGATTTCCGGCGTGGCGTAGTACTTTGGGATGTTACCGGCGAGCGCGGACAGGGGCCGGCCGGTGTCGGAGAGTATCTTGAGCAGGCGCAGGGACGCGAAGAGCGCGTCGTCGTACCCGTAGTAGCCGTCGGCAAAGAACATGTGGCCGGACATCTCGCCGGCGAGGAGCGCGCCTTCCTCTTTCATCTTCGCCTTGATCAGTGAGTGGCCGGTCTTCCACATCAGCGGCGTGCCGCCGATGGACTCGATGTATTCGTACAGGCCCTGCGAGCACTTGACCTCGAAGACAATCTTCGCGCCGGGGTTGGCCTTGATGACCGGCGCGGCGCAGATGCCGAGCAGTTTGTCGCCGTACACCATCTCGCCGTGCTCGTCAACCGCGCCGATGCGGTCCGAGTCGCCGTCGTACCCGATGCCGCAGTCCGCGCCGACGTCCCGGACCAGCGCGGTGAGCTGTTCCATGTACCGGGCGATGGTCGGGTCCGGCACGTGGGCCGGGAAGTTGCCGTCCGGCTTGAGGTTGATGTAGTGCGGCTCAATCGGGGTGTCCACGAAGAGCCGTTCGAGCAGGACCCCGGCGGTCCCGTTGCCCGGGTCGAACCCGACCCGGAGCGGACCGGGAACGCTCACCCGGGACCGGACCGCCTCCAAGTAGGCCGGGATGATGTCGTGTTCGCTCAGCGTGCCCGCGCCCTCGCGGAACCGGCCGGACTCCATCAGCTCGCGCAGGTCCTGGATTGCCTTGCCGAAGATGGTCGTGCGTTCCAGGCCGACCTTGAACCCGTTGTACTCGGGCGGGTTGTGGCTGGCGGTAATCATCACGCCGGCGTCGGCCAGCTTGAACAGCGCGTAGTAGAACGTCGGGGTCGGTACCACGCCGATGTCGATGACGTCGGTGCCGGTCGCGAGGATGCCGTCGGTGAACGCCTTGCGGACGCGCGGGCCGGACAGGCGTACGTCGCGGCCGATGACGCACCGGGCCGCGCCGTGGTCCTGCGCATAAGTGCCGTAGGCGCGGCCGAGGGTGTTGACGTCGTCGTCGGTCAGTTCGGTCTCGGCGATGCCACGGATGTCATACTCACGGAATATCAGAGGGTTCATGATGGAATGTTAGCCGGGAAGAGAGAGGTATCAACCACGGATAGACACGGATGGACACGGATGAGGGCGGAGGGGTGAAGATAGAGGAATGAGGATTCCGCGGGCGCGTCCTCAATCTCAAATCTAGAATCTGGAATCTACAATCGCAGCGGGTCAGCGGGTCAGGACGACCCTTGCCCGGAAGGGACTGTCCCCTGGGATGCCGGAGGCTGGGACTGTACCTGCAGGGCGAACGAAATAGACACCCGGGCTCAGATGCCGGATGTCGTTTTCGCCCGGCTGCAGGTCCATGACTTTGCGTCCGACGCAATTCAGAAGTGCGAATGACGAATGGCGAATGGCAGTCTCCGGCATGCGTAGGACAGCGCGGGCGATTGTGGGACGAACCATTGAAGCCGATATCGCGGGGGCCGGTTCGCCCCAAAACCCCGACGGCCCGCACCGTATGACCGAGATGCTGCTGCCAAGCTGATTCGTGCAGTACACCCGGTCGTCCTGCGGGTTGTAGCACAAAGCCGTCGGGCGGCTTCCCACCGGCACCGTGGCGACGACCGTATCCGCCGCGCAGTCAATCACGACTACGCCGGCGTACCTGCTCGCGCAGTACACATGGTTGCTCAGCGGTACGTAGTACAGCCCCGAGGGGTTGCCTCCCACCGCCACGGTGGCAATGACCGTGTTCGTCGCGCAGTCAATCACGCTCACGTCGTCGTCTTCGGCGTTCGAGCAGTACACCTTGTTCTCCGTCGGATTGTAGCACAGGACCGCGGGGAACCTCCCCACCGGTATCGTGGCCACGACCGTATCCGCCGCGCAGTCAATCACGCTCACGTCCTCACTATAGCCGTTCGCACAGTACATCATGCCGCCCTCGGGCACGAAGCACAGCGCTTTGGGAAAGCTCCCGACGCGCACGGTGGCCGTCACCTCATTGGTGGCGCCATCGATGACAGTCACGCTGTTGCTGCCCATGTTCGCGCAGTAGACCCTGTTGGCCTGTGGGTTGTGGCATAAAGCCCCGGGCGCGGCCCCCACAGGCACAGTGGCAATGACTGCGTTCGTGGCGCCATCCATCACGGTTACGTCGCCGCTGCCCCAGTTGGAGCAGTAGACTTTGTTGTTCTGCGGGTTGTGGCAGAGACCCAGAGGGCCGTCTCCCGCCGGCACGGTGGCGACAACCGTATCCGCTGTGCAGTCGATTACGCTCACATTGTCGCCCAGCGCGTTGGCGGTGTACACCTTGTCGTCTTGCGCGTTGAGACAGATGGCCGTGGGGCCGGTCCCCACCTCTACCCATGCGACGACCGCGTTGGCCGCGCAGTCAACTACGACCACGCTTGAGCGGGAGCCGTCCAGGCAGTATACCTGGTTGTTTCCCACATTGCGGCAGATATGAGAGGGGCGTGTCCCTACCGGTTCCGTGGTGACGACCGTATCCGCCGCGCAGTCAATCACGCTCACGTCGTCGCTCAACCGATTCGCGCAGTACATCTTGTTACCAAGCGGATTGTAGCAGAGGGCCCAGGGCCGGTCTCCGGCCGGCGCGGTGGTGACGACTGCGTTCGTCGCACCGTCAATCACGGTGACGCCGTCGCCCTCCGAGAGCGCACAGTAGACCTTGTTCTCCTGCGGATTGTAGCACACGGCCTTGGGCCCGCGTCCGACCACCACGGTTGTGATGACCGTATCCGCTGCGCCGTCGATGACCGTCACGGTCGAATCCCAATCGGGGTACACCCCCGTACTCGCGCAGTACACCTTGTTGTCAAGCGGATTGTAGCACAGGGATCCAGGATAGCCTCCTGTCAGGACGTCGACGATGACCGTGTCGGCTGCGCAGTCAATCACGGTCACCTGGTAGCCATGGAGGTTCGCGCAATAGACTTTGTTGTCAAGCGGATTGTAGCACAGGGCAACGGGCCCGGCCATTACCTGCACCGTAGCGACGACCGTATCCGCCGCGCAGTCAATCACCGTCACGTCGTCGCTCCAAGAGCTCGCGCAGTACACCTTGTTCTCCTGCGGATTGTAGCAGAGGGCAAAGGGCCGGTCTCCGGCCGGCACGGTGGCGACGACAGCGTCCGTCGCACCGTCTATCACGGTGACGCTGTCGCCCTCCGCGAGCCCACAGTAGACCTTGTTGCTCTGCGGGTTGTAGCAGAGAGAATTGGGCCCATCTCCGACCGGCACCGTGGCAATTACCGTGTTTGTCGCGCCGTCAATCACCGTTACGTTGTCAGTACGGCGGTCGGCGGAGTAGACCTTGTTGCTGACCCCGTTATAGCAGAGAGCGTTGATGTACTGGCCGGCGGGAATCCGGGCAATCCTCCGGTCTGTGGCACCATCGATGGCGACCACGCAACGGTCGTAGCCCCCTGCGACATAGATGACGTTGTCCTGGGAGTTGTAGGCGAGACTGCGCGGCCATACGACGCCGCCGAACGAATCCGGCAGGAAAATCGTCTTCTCCAGCACCTGGCCGTCGGCGGATGACGGCGCAAGCAGGCAGATACAGGTGAGCAGGAACAGGAGCCCGCGCGGTGTCATGGTTAGAGTGTACACCCGTAGAATGAGGAAGTCAAGACCCGAGTCGGATTTGGACTGGACGCCGGCGCGGTTGATGGACCTGAAGACACCACCCCAATCAGGATATCGAGCGACACGTCTTACCCGACATCTAACCTGACAGCTAAGCCGGCAAGTAAGGGTACAACTAGCCTGACAACTAGCTGGACAATTAGGCGAACAACCAGCCTGACAACTAGCTGGACAACCAGGCGAACAACTAGGCTGACAACCAGGCTGACAATTAGCTGAACAACCAGGCTGACAATTAGCTGAACAACTAGCTGAATAACTAGGCTGACAGGTAACCCGGGGGGTGACGGTGGGGCTGCCCCATGGGGCTGAATCTACCGTCACTTTTGGGGCATTTCGCCCCACTCTTAGCCGATGTTGTCTGTTTTCGGGGTGTCAGGTTATCTACAATGAGAGCAACTGGCTGCCGGAAGGAGAGAATTGGCCGTAAGTGCAGCAGGAAGCGGGAGTTACAGCACGGAAGGTGGAAGCGGAGCGACATCCGGGACTGTCCATGGGGTCTCGCGGGCGGGGACGAGTTCGGGCGTACGCTAGCGTCGGCGGCTGGTCGGGGTCCAGCGGCAGAGCACGAGTCGGCTGTCGGGCGCGCCTGCCGGGTCCACTGGTGTTGAGTAGTCGTCTTCTTCGACCAGTTTCCCCACGCGTCTGAGTTC
>CBDUZK010000136.1:0-5584 GCA_965371675.1 uncultured bacterium
CGATTCCGCACTCGTAGCTCGTGTCGACTTCCTTGACATCGTCTTTGAACCGACGGAGCGACGAGACCCGGGTCAGGGCAATCTCTTCGTCTTCCCGCTTGACCCGGACCAGCGCATCGCGGGTGACTTTGCCCTCAAGGATATAGGAGCCGGCCACGACGTCTTGGCGCGGGATGGTGAACACGCGGCGCACTTCGGCCCGGCCGAGCGATACTTCCCGCTTCTCCGGCTCGAGCAGCCCGAGCATCGCGGCCCGGATGTCGTCGATGGCGGCGTAGATGATGCGGTAGGTGCGGATCTCAATACCTTCACGCTCGGCGAGCAGCTTCGCATCGGGCAGGGCCTTGATGTGGAAGCCGACGATAATCGCCTCCGAAGCCTGCGCCAGCAGCACGTCACTCTTGTTGACCGCCCCGACACCGGTGTGGATGACGTGGACCCGGACTTCTTCGAGGGTCAGGGCCTGGAGTGAGTCGCGGAGCGCCTCGGCCGACCCGGACACGTCCGCCTTGAGCACGATCTTGAGTTCGCGCACCTTGCCGTCCGCAATCTGTTCCTGGAGGTTTTCGAGTGTGATGTGGGGTCGGCTCAGACTGAGGATGCGGGCGCGTTTGGCCAGGTGGCGACGCTGGGCGATTTCGCGGGCGGTTCGCTCGTCTACGGTGACGTCGAGCCGGTCCCCGGCCTGGGGCAGGCCTGAGAAGCCAAGAACCTGGACCGGGATTGACGGCGTCGCTTCCTCGATCCGGTTGAACTCCTCGTCAAGCAACTCACGGACACGGCCGTGGAACTCCGCGGCCACGAACGGGTCGCCTTTGTGGAGAGTGCCTTCCTGGATCAGGATGGTCGCGATGCTGCCTCGACCCCGGTCGACGCGGGCTTCGATGACGACGCCCTGGGCCGGGCCGTCGTAGGGGGCCTTGGGCTCCAGTTCCAGCGTCTTGATTGCTATCGCGTCGAGCAGCTCCTCGATGCCGGCCCCGGTCATCGCGGACGTTTCGACGCAGAGGGCGTGTCCGCCGTAGCCTTCGACGCTGACGCCGTGTTGCGCCAGTTGGGCCTTGACGCGGTCGATGTTCGCAGTGTCGAGGTCGATCTTGGTGATCGTGGCAATCATCGGGATGCCGGCGGCCCGGGCGTGGTCGATTGCCTCGAGTGTCTGCGGCATGACCCCGTCATCAGCGGCAACGACCAGCACGGCCAGGTCGGTTATCTGCGCGCCGCGCGCACGCATGGCCGTGAATGCTTCGTGGCCGGGGGTGTCGAGGAACACAATCGGCTTCCCGTCGTACTCAGTCACATAGGCACCGGTGTGCTGGGTGATGCGGCCGGCTTCCTGCTCGACGACCTTGGTCTTGCGGATGTAGTCGAGGAGCGCGGTCTTGCCGTGGTCGACGTGACCGAGGACCACGACCACCGGCGGGCGGGGTTTCGCCTCACCGCGCTCGACCTTGGTTTCTTTTTCGGCCTCCTGTTTGACCTGGATACCGCATTCGTCGGCGATGAGCATGATCGTGTCGATGTCCAGCCGCTGGTTCACGGTGGCGAGCAGCCCGATCGAGAGACACTTCTTGATGATCTCCGCGGCTGTGGTCTTGAACGCGTGGGCGAGTTCGGCCACGGTCATGAAGCTGTTGACGTTGGTTGCAGCCGGGGCGTCGGTGGTCGAGACCGGACGGGCTTCCCGTTGAGGCCGGCGGTGTTTGATTTCCCGCCCCCCGGCCTTGACCAGCGTTTCCCGGATGTTTTTGGATATCTGCGCGTCATTCAGGGCCGGACGTCGGGCAGGCGCGGGCCGGGTCGGTCGGCGGTGACGACGGATGGAATCCTTGAACGCCTTCTTCTCGGTGCGCAGGCGCTGGCGGGCGGCCTCGAATTCCTTGTCGGTGATGTAGGACGTATAGCCCCGGGCCTTGAACCCGAGTTCTTTCAGTACGGCAATCAGCCCTTCGCTCGACAGGTTGAGCTGCTTCGCCGCCTGGAAGACCTTTATTTTGTCCATACCTGGTCCCGGATCTGCTGCAGCAGTTCCTCAATCGGTTCTGTCTCCAGTTCGAGGACACGCATCAGTTCCTCAGCGGGCTGGTTCAGGACGTCGAACGCGGTGCTCCAACCCGAGCTCATTAGCTTGGTCCGTACGTCTTCCTCCATGTTCACATCTCCGAGCCCGATCTTGCTCGCCTTGTTCATTATGACCCGGTTCCGGTAGTCACTCGCTTTCAGGACCTCGATTCTCGTCTGGCAAAGCAGGCTGGCCAGCCAGACATTCTGTCCCTTCTTCCCGATTGCGATTGAGAATTCGCTGTCCGGCACGACCACGATATAGGCTTCGCCTTCCTTGATGACTTCCGAGACTTTCGTCGGGCCGAGGGCTCGTGCGATGAACACCTGCGGGTCCTTGCTCCACTGGACGATGTCGACCTTTTCTCCGGAAAGCTCCTTTACCACGCTCTCGATGCGTGACTTACGGTAGCCAACGCAGGCGCCGACCGGATCGATCTTGTCGTCGAGCGAGTTGACCGCGACCTTGGACCGGAACCCGGGGGAGCGGGATATGCCCTTGATCTCGACCACGCCTTCCTTGATTTCCGGGACCTCGCGTGCCAACAGCTTGCGCAGGAACTCAGGGTGGGTGCGGCTCACGAAGACGCGGGGTCCGATCGGGGTCTTGTCGACCCGGTGGACGTAAGCCTTGATCGGCACACCCTGCCGGTAGTGGTCGTTCTTGAGTTGTTCGCGGTTCTGAAGTACGGCTTCGATCAGGCCGAGGTTGATGATGATTTCTTCGCGGGCGATCTTCTGCACAGTCCCGGTCACGATTTCGCCCTTCTTCTTCACAAACTCATCGTACAGCTTGGTGCGTTCGGCCTCTCGCAGTTTGAGGAGGAGTTCGTCGGAAGCCTTGCGGATTGCGATTCGCCCCAGCTCTTCCAGCGGCAGTTCGGCCCGGATGACGTCACCGATCTGGGCCGACGGGCTGGCAGCCTGTGCGTCGGCGAGTGACATCTGCTGCCCGGGGTTGTCCACGTGCTCAACTACGTTCTTCGCCAGGTAGACTTTGATGTCGCCTGTGTCAGGGTCGATTTCCACGTTCGCCTCGGTGTCCGGGCCGAACCGGCGCTTGAGGCCGGCCACTATGCTCGAACGCAGGGTCTCGCAGACATAGGTCACATCCACATTCCTGATGCGTGCGATCTGTATGATCAGATTGGCAATATCCTTATTCATCTCTTTCCATTACTCTCGTTTGCTGCGAACTGCGGGCTCCGGGAACGGTCAATCAGGAACCAAGTGTCGTGCAGGACAGCGCCATGCCGTCCGGTACGTACGGTTACAGTGCGAGGAGTATAACCTCGCATGAGTTTCAGTCAAGGCAAGCGCGGACCGCGCCCGGTGTGCCGTTCCCGGCGGGTGTCGCAACCGTGTAATCGATTGCGGTTACTGCCTTTAGCTCGCACGGTGGCAGCGGTTGTTGTCCGGATTGGTGATGCAGGCACAGGGATTTGAGGCCGGTTTCGGTATCAGCTATGCGGAACTGCATCGTGAGTCCGGGTTGGACGCGGTTCCGTACCCACTACGACATTGATTGAGCGATTGACACCACCGGGCGTCGGGTTATCCTACCGACGTTCTGCGGGGGTGTAGCTCAGCTGGGAGAGCACCTGCTTTGCAAGCAGGGGGTCGCCAGTTCGAATCTGGTCACCTCCATCCCGAACACCAGGCTGGCCGGCCGCGGCCAGCCTGAGTCTTGGTACGGGTTTTCCGCACCCTTCGGGTCCGGGACCCCGGCAGGGCCGGATGGACTCGCCGTAGCGGGAACTGCGGCTCCGGCAGGCTTGTGGGCGACGGGCGGCTTACGGTTCCGCGTTTGCGACTCTTCCGGCCGAGTCGGTCTTGATGAGCCAGGCGTCACAGCAGTAGCCAGTGCCGAAGGAGTCGGTGTAGCCGCAGATGGCATATCCACCATCCGTGGTCTGCAGGACCGAGTAGCCGAAGTCGTCATCAGCGCCGCCGAAGGTCCGGGTCCACATGGTATCGCCCCATGCGTCGATCCTGACGAGCCAGAAGTCGGTGTGGCCGGCGCCGAAGGACTGAGTGCAGCCGGCGATGATGTACCCGTCGTTTGCGGTCCGTGCCACCGAGTAGCCCCAGTCGCTGTCCTCGCCGCCATAGGTCCGGGTCCACATTGTGTCGCCCGTAGCATCGGTCTTGATGAGCCAGGCATCGCTGCCGTCGGTGCCGAAGGAACTGGTGTAGCCGGTGATGATGTATCCGCCATCCGTGACCTGCGCCACCGAGTAGCCCCCGTCAGTGCGCGTACCGCCGAAGGTTCGGGTCCACACGGTGTCACCCGAGGCGTCGGTCTTGAGGAGCCAGACGTTGTAGCTGTCGGTGCCGAAGGAACTGGTGCGACCGACGATGATGTACTCACCATCCGCGGTTTGTGCCACCGAGTAGCCTTCGTCGTGCTGCGTGCCACCATAGGTCCGGGTCCTCAGGGTGTCGCCGGAGGCGTTGGTCTTGATGAGCCAGACGTCCTCAATACCAGCGCCGTAGGATGAGGTGTAGCCGGCGATGACGTAACCGCCGTCTGCGGTTTGCTGGACGCATTGGCCGCAGTCATAGTCCGCGCCGCCGAAGGTCCGGGTCCACATGGTGTCGCCGGTGGCGTTGGTCTTGACCAGGTAGACATCGAGGTCTTCGGCGCCGAAGGAGTCTGTGTAACCGGTGATTATGTACCCGCCATCAGTGGCCTGCTCGACCGACCAGCCGCAGTCTCTTCCCGCGCCGCCGAAGGTCCGGGTCCACATCGTGTCGCCCCACGCGTCGGTCTTGACTAGGTAGACGTCGCTGGTTCTAATGCCGGTGATGACGTACCCACCATCTGTGGTTTGCGCCACCGAGTAGCCGTAGTCGGAGCACATGCCGCCGTAGGTGCGTTGGAAGGTGACCTGCGCGGGCGGTGAGATGCCGTCACAGGAGGCAAGGGCGAGAACAAGGAGTGCCGCGGGCAAGAGGCCGAGCGTGGAAGACTTCCTCACGGGTCCATGTTGCCACAAGGAGCCGGGATGTCAAGTCTACTGTAGGCAACGGAGGAACCGGATTCCGCAATCGGGAATCTGCCATCTCGGGGATTAGGGGGGCACAATACCAAATCAGTAATCGGAAGCGTGTCAATGGGCGCGGTGGGTTTCCGGCGGGTGACGCAGTACGCCTGACGCCATGCGCCTTGGGCCGGAGGGAGCGGTCGGGCGGATCAGGTCGGGGTTGCCGGATTGACGGCGTCCCAGTGTTCGAACACGAACCCGGCAAGCTGACGCAGGAGCGCGGGGTCGTGCCAGCGGCGGGTGGTGATGGAGAGCAGGTAATCCAGTTTCTGTTGGCGTTCAGGTGAACCCGGCTGCGTGGTGCCGGCGATTGTGATGAAGGATGGGATGAGGCCGCGGTAGTTGCCGAGGTTGCTGCCCGAGATGCCCGCGGCAGCAAGCAGGTTCATGGCTCCTTTGATGACCGGTTCGGACAGCTTGAGGTGTTCGTCGAATTGCTTCTTGCGCTCAATTGCGCCTTCTTCCCGGCACATGTT
>CBDUZK010000137.1:0-5442 GCA_965371675.1 uncultured bacterium
CAGTCCCAGCCTCCGGCATCCCAGGGGACAGTCCCTTCCGGGCGAAGGTCATCCTGACGCGCTAGCGGCCGGGGTTTCGCTCCTCCGTCCTCATTCCTCCATCTTCATTCTTCATTCCTCTCCTGCCCTCCGTTGACACCACGCGGCACGTGTCTATCTTGTAGCCAGAGGAGTTGACCATGAAAGATTACCCTGACTACACACCGGTGACGGCCCCGAAGGGCAGCGTGCTTTCGTGCAAGGGCTGGCACCAGGAGGCCGCGCTGCGGATGTTGATGAATAACCTGGACGAGGCGGTCGGCGAGAATCCGCGCGAGCTGATTGTCTACGGCGGGACCGGGCGCGCGGCCCGGAACTGGAATTGCTATCACGCGATTGTCAAAGCCCTGCGCGAACTGGAGAACGATGAGACCCTGCTGGTGCAGTCGGGCAAGCCGGTCGGGGTGTTCCGCACCTGGCCCCACGCTCCGCGCGTGCTGATTGCGAACTCGAACCTTGTCCCCCACTGGGCGACGAAGCCATACTTCGATGAACTCGAAGCCGCGGGCCTGATGATGTACGGCCAGATGACCGCGGGTTCGTGGATCTACATCGGGACCCAGGGCATCCTGCAGGGGACGTATGAGACGTTCGTGGCCGCGGGCCGCAAGGCGTTCGGCACCGGGGACCTTGCCGGTCACCTGGTCGTGTCCGGCGGAATCGGCGGGATGAGCGGGGCCCAGCCGCTGGCCGCGACCATGGCCGGCGCGACGTATCTCGGTGCCGAAGTGGACCCGGCCCGGATTGAGAAGCGGATGTCCGCAAAGAAGCCGCGCTACCTGGACGAGCGCATCGATGACCTGGACGCGGCGATTGACCGGGCCATGGAGGCCACGGGCAAGAAGCAGGCTCTGAGCATCGGCTGGTGCGGGAACATCGTTGACCTGCTCAAGCGGCTGGTCGAGCGCAAGGTTGTGCCCTGCCTGCTTACTGACCAGACTTCGGCCCATGATGAGTTGTACGGGTACGTGCCCGCGGGCATGAGCTTCGCGGAAGCGATGAAACTCCGCGCGTCCGACCCGGCGAAGTACAAGGACGCGTCGTATCAGACCATGGCCGGACACGTGCGCCTGATGCTCCGGCTGCAGGGCATGGGCGCGACCACGTTCGACTACGGCAACAACCTGCGCGGCAAGGCGGTCGAAGGCGGGTATCTGCCCGAAGCGGAAATCATGACACCCGGGGAAATCGGGTCCTGGAAGTACCCGGGATTCGTGCCCGCGTACATCCGGCCCCTGTTCTGTGAGGGCAAAGGCCCGTTCAGATGGGCCGCGATTTCCGGTGACCCGGCCGACATCGCGGAGACCGACCGGATCATCCTCGCCCTGTTCCCCGATGACGAACCGCTTTGCAACTGGATTCGCAAGGCCGGGGCGGAGATACCGTTCCAGGGTGTGCCCTGCCGCATCTGCTGGCTCGGGTACGGCGCGCGGGCAAAGGCCGGGCTTGCGTTCAACCGCGCCGTGCGCGAAGGCCGCACCAGAGGCCCGATTGTCATCGGCCGGGACCATCTCGACTGCGGGTCGGTCGCGTCCCCGAACCGGGAGACCGAGGCGATGAAGGACAAGTCGGACGCGATTGCCGACTGGCCCCTGCTCAACGCGATGCTCAACGTCGCTTCCGGCGCTTCATGGGTGTCGATTCATTCCGGCGGCGGGGTCGGCATCGGGTATTCGGTCCACGCCGGCCAGGTCATCGTCTGCGACGGGACCGAGGAGATGGACGAACGGCTGGAGCGAGTGTTGACGAATGACCCGGGTTCGGGTATCTGCCGCCACGTTGACGCCGGGTACGAGCAGGCGGTCGAAGTCGCGCGGAAGAGCGGCGTGCGGATACCGATGCGGAAAGAGAGCTAGATGGCTGCCCGGCACGGCGCGGTCCTTGCCGCCCTGCTGCTCCTGTCCTGCGCCCAGTTCCGCGGCCTGACCCCGGCTGACCGCGTCGGTCCGAATGAGAAGCTCCACTACCTGGTCCTCTACTGTCTTGACGAGGCCGCGGGCCGCAACTACCTGGCCGAGCCTTCCGAACAGGGACGGGCCGACTACCTTGACTGGTTCTGGCAGAACTCCGGGTACGCCGGGGACCGGGACCAATACTGGGACCGGGCTCAGAAGGCCCGGGGCTTCTTCGGCGCGGTGGACCTGCTCGGTGACGACCGGGTGAAGACTTACATCCGCTACGGCCCGGCCCGACGCGAACAGTTCAACCCGCAGCAGTTCCGCAGCGAAACCCTGACAGTGGTAGTGAGGCCGGCCGAAATCTGGAGCTATGACAAACTCGGGTTCCAGTTCGACTTCGTCAAGACCGGCACCGCGTACAAGCTGGTCGGTGAGACGCGGTTCGGCCCGGGCGTCGTCGTGCCGATGCTCGCGCAGGTGGACCTGGCCCGGGCTGCTCCCCCACCCCGGGAGGAAGCCCTGTCCTTTGACCTGGAGTTCACCCTCAACCGCTTCGAGCACGGCAATGACTCGGTCGAAACCGAAATCCACTACGGGATCGCGCAGGAGCAAATGGCCGGACTGGTCCGGGGCGGCGCGCTGCCCCAGCTCTACGTCAGGATGGAATTCGCCTCCGTCACCGGGAAACGGGTCATTACCCGCAACCTCTGGGTCGTGCCTTCGATCATGCCGGAGCCGGATGACCCCCGACTGGCGGTCGGCCTGGAATCGTTCTGCCTGCCCGCGGACGTGTACACGGTCACGGTCCGGGCCTGGTCGGCCGACGGCTCGGTCGAGGCCGAGCGGGTCCGCAAGCTCAACCTCGTGGATTACGTGCGTCGGGCCCAACCCGCGTCCGACGTGGTGTTCTACTCGATTGCCGACTCCACGTTCCAGAGCCCGCAGTTCGAGGGTCACGGCTGGCGACGGCTGGCCCCCGCGGTCCGGCCCGAAGTGGTCAGCGGGAGGACGCTATACGTGATGTATGAACTCTACAACCTCGGGCTGGACAGGTCCGGCAGTCATTACGCCGACGTGGACTACGAGATACTCGAGGAATCAACCCGGCGCCTCGTCATCATACCCACGCCGCGCAAGGTGCTGACCGGCCGGGGCGTGAAGGTGGTTGTGGTCGAGCGCCTGCACACCATGGACCTCCACACCGGGAACTACATCCTGGTCGTGCGGGCAAGGGATAACGAGTCGGACCGCGACCTCGCGCTGACCGGGCAGTTCCGGATTATCCCGAACCCGGACTAGCCGAGCAGGGCCTTCGCCAGGGCCAGCCCGAATGCGACAATCACCGCAACGACTGTCCGCCACTCCGGCCTCGCCCGTCGTGCCTCGAACCTGGTGCTGTGGTCCGCGACTCCCTTGAAGCGCCGGCCAAGACAACGCTCCTCGGTCCGCGCCATCAGCGTGTACTCGAACAGGAACAGCACCAGCACCAGCAGGCCGAGCAACACCGGGGGCCACAATGCGACCAAGGTCCCGACTACGAGCAGGAAGTTGCCGAAGTAGAGTGGGTGACCGGCGGGTGAGCGTCGGCTCAGCCGAAACCAGCGGTACGGCCCGGACCCGACGTAAGTATCTCCACCGACTTCGCCCGCGCGCGCGTCCCCGCCGACGTAGCCCATCGCCCACCAGCGCACCACCAGCCCGGCCGACAGCAGCGGCAGCCCGGCCACGCAGGAGAAGATGGTCGCCCGTCCCCACCAGAATACGACCCAGAACCCGAGGAACCCGATTGCCCCGCGCCAGCGGAACAAGAATCGCCCGACCCGTTCGACCGTGGAATCTTTCGCCACAACTGGAACTCTAGCCCCCCGACAGACGCGGTCAACCGGTGACTGCCCGGGCTAGAACCTGCCGCCCACCCCAATCAGCGCGTAAACTGGATTCCAGTGAGCCGGCCCGTGCGAATCTCGCCACGCGGTTTGCAGAGTTCATATCTGATTCACCCTGTCAATAGCAGTGGCTTCCTGCCGTACAATGCGGCAGCTACTGCGTCATTCAACGGCACAATCCGGCCAGGCTCTGCTCCAGGGATTGACTCCCATTGCGCTATCTCCGCATGAAACCGGCACATACGTGCGATACCCTCCGAGCGGTGTATTTGGAACGCTCATTGCAGTATACCCTCTACACGACTTGGGTAGGCGCAGCAGAGGGTTGAACGCGGGACTACGAACCTCAATGGCGTAGTCCCGCGTCTTTTTCGTGTAGCCCTAGGACTATCTCTGCCGACGCCGCAGCCGGAGCCGCGCGGTCAACACCCGGTCCCCGGACATCAACCGGGTCGCCAGCCACACCATTGCCACTGCGAACAACGCCATGTAAGCGAACCCGAAGCAGACCTCACCGTACTCGCCGAACATCACCGCACGCGGAACCAGGAACGGGTAGGAGAACGGAATCGCGTACACCAGCAACTTCAGCGGCAGGGCCGCGGCCCGGATGTCGAAGAACGTGGTCAGGAAATAGGGCAGCATGACCAGCATCGTCACCGGCAGGGTCGCCACCTGTGCGCTGCGGGCGTCATCCGCGAGCGCGGCGAGAATCGTGACCACGGACAACGCGGCCAGCACCGCGAGGAACAACGCGGCCCCGACCAGCACGTATGCCTGGATTGTCATCCCAAGCCCCAGTGCCCCGAGCGCGCCGGCCCCGGTTTCCAGCCCGTCCCCGATCACCGACCCCATATAGTAGGAGAACGCGGCCATGAAGATCCCGGTCGCAACCAGGGCAAAGACCGAAGCCCCGAGCATCTTGCCGAGCACGATGTTCAGCCGGCTGACCGGCACGGTCAACAGGGTCTCCAGGGTCTTGTTCTCCTTCTCCTGGCCGATGGAACTCGCAATCATCTGGCTGGCAAGGATGATGACCAGCATCAGGACCACCGGTATCATCATCATCCGGGACATGACCAGCCCGGACAGGAGCGCGGGGTTGCCCGGCACCACCCGGTCCCGCACCACCACGAACTCGCGCGCGGCCAGCGGCTCGGACAACTGTCCCGGGTCCGCGTCCGGGAACGTACCTTCAAGCCGGTCGCGCACCAGGTCGTCGTTCACGGCCCGCACCAGTTCGTTCACCTTCAACCCCTTCATCGATTGGGCCACCGAGAACCCGCTGACCAGCCCGTACACCTCAATCTCCGCGGGCTCGTGCCGCTCGACCCGCTGTTCCAAACCGGCCGGGAAAGCAATGACCCAGGCGATGCCATCGGCCCGGGCCTCGGCCAGCGCGACATCGACGTCCGGCCTGGACGGTATCAGCAGCAATTCCCTGCTCTGGAACGTCCACTTGATCCGCTGGGTGAGCGCGGACTGATCCGCGTCCACGACCAGGACCGCTTCCGGTCCTGTGGCCCGGGTCCGCTCCCCGCGCAGCAGGCGGCCGACAAACACGAACAAAACCATGATCGCAACCATCGGCAGCAGGGTCTGCGGCGTGAGCAACTCCC
>CBDUZK010000138.1:0-5438 GCA_965371675.1 uncultured bacterium
GGCCCGTACCCGACACCTCACCTCGTGTCTTTGTGCAGGCATTCCCCTGACGCTGATTGGCCAGGTAGGTCCGGACCGCCTCCCACAAGAGGCTGTCGGCACCACTCCGGCTGAACACCACCTCCGGCAACTCCACCTGCCCCTTGGGCTTGCCGCCGACTGCCAGGACTTCCACTACGAACGCTTCCTCACCAGGACCAAGCTCCCGAGATGTCCGGGAATCGCCCCGCTGATGTACAGCAATCCCTTCTCAGTTTCCACCTTCACGATACGCAGCCTGCGGATCGTGACCCGCTCGTTTCCGTACTGCCCGGGCATCGTACGGCCCTTGAGGATCCGGCCCGGCGAAGTGCCCGCGCCGACCGACCCGACCCGACGGTGCGACATCGACCCATGGGTCTTTGGCCCGCTGTGCCAACCCCAGCGCTTCACGCCGCCGGCAAAGCCCCGACCCTTGGTGTTCCCCGATACGTCGATCTTGTCGCCGGCCGTGAATGTGTCGGCCGGGACTGGCTTGCCTGCTTCGTACCCGTCGGTCGAATCCATCCGCAGTTCCCTGAGCACGGCTGCCGGCTCGATGCCCGCCTTGCGATAATGGCCGGCCTGCGGCTTCTTCAGACGCTTCGTGTTTGCCCGGCCGCAGCCGAATTGCACCGCTTCGTAGCCGTGCTTCGCACGCGTGCGCTTCTCGACGACAACGCACTCACTCACGTCCACCGTCGTTACCGGGATTACCCGACCACGCTCATCATAGACCTGCGTCATCTCACCCTTGCGCCCGTAGATGGCAACCATGATATCTGTGTGGGTTACGCCGACTTGATCTCGACTTCGACGCCTGCCGGTACCTCGAGTTTCATCAGTGCATCGACCATCTCGGTCGTGGCATTCGAGATGTCGACCAGCCGCTTGTGCACACGCAACTCGAACTGCTCCCGCGAGCGCTTGTCCACATGCGGCGATCGCAACACCGTATAGAGTGTTCGCTTCGTCGGCAGCGGAATCGGGCCCGAAACCTGGGCCCCGGTGCGCCGAGCGACATCGACGATATCCCGCGCCGACTGGTCCAGCACGCGGTGGTCGTATGCCTTCAGCTTGATTCGTATTTTCTTCGCGCTACCGATCAGACTCATAGTGTACTCTCTCTGTTCTCCCGAATACAAAGCCCTGCTGACACCGTCTTGCCGAAAAACTACTCGGTTTTCAGCGGGCAACCTGACTTGTCATATGCGTCCTTCAGACGCTAGCAGGAACTATAGCGGCCGCGACTCCCTTGTCAACCGAAACATGACAGCGCGCCGCCCGCCGGCCGGAATGCCCATGTCCTGACGCCAGACCGGCTTAGCGCCATCCACCGTCCGCAATCCGGCCCGGTCGGCGACTTCCACTCCATTCCGGTGTAATCCACCCGCAACCCTCGCCCGAGAGGGCTGTCCCCGCTGCAACCCGCCGGCCCTGTCCTGCGGCCGCGGTGAAACAAACGGCGACGGACGGAGAGCCCAAGGAAACTCCGTCCGTCGCCTCGACCAGGCCTGCGCGCGTGAGCGATCGCGCGGCCTTCCCGTACGCCGGGACGCTGCTAATCCAGGTTCTTGCGCAGGAACGCTGGAATTTCCAGGTCGCTTCGGTTGATAACCAGCTGCCCGTCCTCGTCGAACGTGCGCTTCGTGGTCGGGAACATCTCTGTGTTGGACAGCAGGTCGCTGATGTCGGCAACCTCGGGCAACGGTTCGTTCAACCCGGTCGCGATCACGGTCACCTTCATGCCGTCCTTCAGGTCGCGCGGCCGCGCCGCGCCCATCCGGACGTCCGCCTGCCCGTTGGTGGCCTGGTAGACAATCTGAGCCGCCTCGTTCACTTCCTGCAGCGTCATCCTGGCGTCGCCCGAGATATTCAGCAGCACCTTGTGGGCCGTCTCGATCGAGACGTTCTCCACCAACGGTGAGCTTAACGCCTTGTGCGCCGCCTCGGACGCCCGACCCTCGCCGGTCGCGAAACCGACCGCCATCAACGCGCCGCCGCGCTCGGCCATGACCGCCCGCACGTCGGAGAAATCGATGTTGATCAACTGGCGTGACATGACGATTTCCGTGATGCCACGCACGGCGTTGAGCAGCACTTCATCCGCCATCTTGAACGCCTCGAAGCACGGCTCCGTGCCGTAGGCATCGAGCATCCGCTGGTTGGGCAGCACGATCAGGGTATCGACCCGCGAACGGAGTTCCGCGATGCCGTCCGCAGCCTTGCGCGAACGAACCCTGCCCTCGAACTCGAACGGCCGCGTCACCACGGCGACGACGAGCGCGCCCTGTTCCTTTGCGACCTCGGCGATTACCGGCGCTGCGCCGGTGCCGGTCCCGCCGCCCTCGCCGGCAGCAATGAACACCATGTCGAGACCGGTGATGTTCTCACGGATCGACTCAATCGATTCTTCGGCCGCCTGCCGGCCGATAGCCGGGTCTCCACCGGAGCCGAGCCCGCCGGTCAGTTGCGCTCCGATCTGGATCTTGTTCGCGGCCGACGACAACGAGAGCGCCTGCAGGTCGGTGTTGACCGCGTAGAACTCGACGTCCTGGAGCCGCGCGTCGATCATGTGGTTGACCGCATTGTTGCCCGCGCCTCCGGTGCCGAACACGCCGATCCGGATCAGCTTCCTGTCATCCACTGGCACAATCATTCTGGTTCCTCCTTGGGCTTTGCTGAATCAAAACGAATCGCTTCACGAAAACCGTCCACGAACGTAGTCCACCATGCCGGACCACCAGCCGCCGCCGGGTCGCTTGCTTTCCAGTCCACACAGGATCAACCCGACCGCGGTGGCATAAGCCGGGTTCCCGGTGACCGCCTTCGGCCCGGCTACACGGTCGGGCCGGACCAGTCGCACCGGCATGCCGAATACCTGCTCGGCCAGTACGTCGACACCACGTAGCGATGACCCGCCCCCGGTGAGAACGACACCGGTCGATAAGTTGTCACCAAGCCTGGACTCGCGGATTGCGGCGTTGGTCAGGGTCAGGATCTCTTCGATGCGCGGCTCAATCACCGAGGCCAGCAGACGACGTGACGCCTGCTTCGTGCCACGGCCCGAAGCGTCCTCGACCGAGATCGGCTCGTCCTTGTCCAGCATGCTTGCCATGGCGACCCCGAACTCGCGTTTGACGCGCTCGGCCTCCGCGAACGTGGTCCGGAGCCCGATTGCGACGTCCTTGGTGATATTGCTCGACCCGATCTCCAGCATCCGGTGATAACGGATCTCGCCCTCGCGGTAAATCGTAAGGTCGGTCACGCCACCGAGGTCGACCAGGGCCAGGCCGAGGTTCTTGTCGTTCTCATCGCACGCGGCATAGGATGTCGCCAGGCCCTGCAGCATCAGCGACCGGTTACGGATGTCGAGCCGGTCGAGCACCCGGTAGATGTTCTCAATCGCGCTCATCCCGCCGATGATCATCAGGACCTCGACCTCGAGCTTGACCCCGAACATGCCGAGCGGGTCCCGCACCCCTTTCTGCTCGTCGACAATGAATTGGGTCGGCACCACGTGCAGGATCTGCTCGTCGTTCGGCAGTCGGATTGCCTGCGCCTGGTTGACCACCTCCTGGATGTCGCGGACGCTGATGCCCCGGTCCGGCTTGCGCACGGTCACGGTCCCGATGCCGTCGAGATGCTTGAGATGGCGGCCCGTGATACCGACGAACGTCTGGCAGGCTTTGACCTTGCTGGCCGCTTCATCCTCAGCCGCCGCGACGGCGGCGGCGACCGCATCGGTTGCCTTGTCCAGGCTGATGACCACCCCTTGCCGGAAACCATCCGACGGGGCGGTACCGTAGCCAACTATCGAGGTCTTCTTGGCGGTATCCGTCTCCGCAATGACACACGCGATCTTGGTCGTCCCGATATCTATTGCCGCGGTTCGGAAGGGCTTAGCCATAACCTCACCTCCTGTCTGCCGGCAGCACCCGCACTTCCTCCTGGAGGACAATCCCGGTCTGCTCTTCAACGTTTGCCTTGACCACCTGGGCGAGCCCGTAGACGTCGGCGAAGCGGGCGCCCCCGGCGTTCACTATGAAATTGGCATGCTTCTCGGAAACCCGGGCCGCGCCCACGCGCCGCCCCTTCAGATCACACCGTTCGATCAGCCGCCCGGCCGGCACCGAATCCGGGTTCCGGAAGAACGACCCGGCCGATGCTTCGCGCGGCTGCTTCGCCCGGCGCTTCTCTCGGACTTCGTGAGCCGATTCACAACTGCCCGGCTCAAGTTGCAGGACCGCTTCGAAGGCGATCACGCCGTCCGGAATGACCGGGCTTCGGTATCCATCCCCGAGCTCGTCGCGGCCGATGACGATACTGCGGCCGTCCGGGTCGATGACCGCGACGCTCTGCAGCACGTCCGACAGGGCCCGGCCGAACGCGCCGGCGTTCGTCCGCAGTCCGCCACCGATTGTCCCCGGTATCCCGGCCAGGAACTCCGCACCGCACAGGCCGGCCTGCTCCGCCCGGTCCGCCAGCTCGTCGAGCCCGACGCCGGCACCGGCGCGGATTGTCCCGTCTTCGACCGCAAGCCGGGCCAGGTCCCCGCACAGGTGCACGACGACACCGACCAAACCCTGGTCCGAAATCAACACGTTCGATCCCCGGCCGAGCACCCACCAGTCGATGCCGCGCGAGCGACAGAACGCGAGTATCCGTCGGAGCGCCTCGACGTCGCCGGTCTCAATCCACAGGCCCGCGTTCCCACCGATGCCGAACGTGGTGTGACGCGCCAGCGGTTCGTGCGCCCGGCACTCCGCCCGGCAACCGGTCAGAGCGCTGCCAATATCTCTTCGCCAGTCTTCCATATGGTTCCAGCTCCCAGTGTCAGGACTATGTCTCCTTCTCCGGCGCGCTTGCTCACGAACACGGCCAGTTGCTCCATGTCCGGAACGTGGTGCAGCTCGATGCCCGACCGGCCGTGCTCCCGGATTGCATCGAGTATCAGTCGTTCGTCCACGCCCGGGATCGGCTGCTCGGACGCCGGGTACACCCGCGTGATGACAACCTGATCGGCCGCGTCGAACGACTTCCCGAACTCACCGGCCAGGTGCTGCGTCCGCGTGTACCGGTGCGGCTCGAACACCACCCACAGCCTGCGCTTCGGGAACGCGTGGCGCAGCGCCTCGACCGTCACCCGCACCTCGGTCGGGTGATGACCGTAGTCGTCGAACACCTGCACGCCCGCCATCTCGCCCTTCCGTTCGAGCCTCCGGTGGATACCCGAGAACGTCACCAGCGCCTGCTCGATGACGCGGAGCTCGACCCCGAGTTCAACCCCGACCGCGATTGCCGCCAGCGCGTTCCGGACGTTGTGCAGCCCGGGCATCCCCACGCTGAACCGCCCGGCATCACGACCGTTGTGGACCAGGGTGAAGGCGGTCGAGAACGCGTACTGCTGCACGTCCTTC
>CBDUZK010000139.1:0-5435 GCA_965371675.1 uncultured bacterium
GTATTCGCCGCCGAGACATCCGGGACGATGGTCCCGAACGTCCCGGCCGAATCCAGGACCACTATCGCCGGGTCGAGCGCCTGCAGCGTACCGTTGACGTTGACCGCGGGGCCCGCGCCGTGGTTGCGCACCATGACGGATATCTCCGCGGTCTCGCCCGGGTCCAGCCAGCCGTTGCCGTCATGCACGGTCAACCCGCTCACAGTCAAAGTCGGACCGCTCACCGCCAGGTCGAACGCGGAACTCCAACTGCTGTCCGCACTCGTGACGGCCAGCTCGAACCGCAACCCCTGCCCGCTCGTGCACGCCGCGGCAACCGTCACCGCGAACGGCGTCGAACTGCCGGTGCCGCCCGGCGCGATATCCCCGTACCCGCGCACCGAGTCGGTCACCTGGGCCCAGCCGTCGAGCGAACGCAGCACCGCCTGCACGCTGCTCGCGGTCTGCGACCCGCCGAAGTTGCGCAGGGTCACGCCCAGGTCCACGGCCTGCGCAGGCCCGACCGACGCCGGGGTATGCTCATCGTAGCCCACGAACACGCCGCAGGTGCGCTCCGCAATCTGTCCGGAGTACGTCGCCAGGTTGGGCCCGGTCACGGTCACGAACAACGTTTCGGTCCCAACAGTGCTCACCGCGAACCGGGCCCGGCCCGCGTCGTCGGTGCGCTCGACCGAATGAACCGCGCCCCCCGCGTGCAGGCACACCCGGGCCCCGGCCACCGGGCCGTCGCCGTCGTTCACCGTCACGGTGAACGCGCTCGCGCCCGGCGCGAACGTCGCCGGGTGCTGAACTGTCAGGCTCCGCGGCGCCCGGGTCCACATCGCGAGGGACGGGTCACCGAGCAGGTTGTAGACGTGGAAGTATACGCGCAGGTCAAACGAATCCTGCGCCAGCGGGAAGTTCTCAAACTGCGTAATCTTGCCCAGGTACATCGCCGGGCCGCAGGTATTCACGCCCTGGTCGAACATCGCCCCGTAGATGCCGTAGTCCATCGAGTTGTTCCACCGGGTCGAGGTGCCGCTCCACGAGCTACCCCAGAACGCCACCGCGCCGCGCGGGTCGCTCGGAGTCCCGGCCCGCAGCCACGCCTCGCCGAAACAGGGGTTGCGCGCGTAGTTGCCGGTGCCGCAATAGATGCTGGTCACGACCGGCAGTTTCCATCCGTTCCGCAGCCCGTACACGTCGTTGATCAGGAACTGCGGGTAGCCCCAGCCACTGGAGTTACCCCAGCCCCGACCGTTGACGAAACTGACCCCACGGTTGACCGCGCTGTCGACCGGCCCCTGGCCGTACCGGGTCGGCGGGTAGAAGACCGTGTCCACCCGCGTGAACCCACGAAGCAGGAGCCGCTCGCGAATCAGCCGCTTGGTGATGAGCGCAGTCACTGCCGGGGTCCCGCCCTCCTGGTAGCTGGTCCCGACCATCAGGGCCCGGCCGAACCAGCCGGTCTCCTGCACGTACGGCGTGCGCTCGTAGCCGACAATCTTGGCCACCATCACGTCCAGCTCCGACGTGTTGGCCGCGGGCAGGCGGCCCACGAACAGGTCGGCCATGAAGTCGTCGCCGTCCACGCACGCGAACGGATGGTCGGTAACGCAGGGTGTACCTCCGGTGATGAACGCCTCGATCTTGTTCACCGCGCCGACCAGCAGCACGTAACTCGGCACCGGGTCCCAGGTCTCGTACGCGGTCCGGATGTAGTCACGAATCGCGTCACGGCCGGTGCCGGTCTCCGACGTCTTCTTCACCCAGACATGGAACCCGCGCCGCCGCTTCCATTCCGCCAGCCCCAGGACGTTGGGGTAGAAGTCGTCCGGTACGACCACCAGGTATCCAGGTACGTCCACGTCATACGCCGGGGCCCCGCCATCGAGCACCGACCGCATCAACCGGCCCATCACACCGCGCCCGTCCGTGCGCGCCACCGGCCGGTCGTAATGCAACCGCACCTTCACGCGCCGCGTCTCCGCCACGCTGCCGTCGTCGGTCACCACGCGTCGCGCCACCACTAGCCGGGCCAGGTCCACCCCGCCGGCCCGGGCCGGCGCGTCCACTCGCACCAGGTGCGTCCCGACCGGCAGGCCCGAAACCCCGTCATCCGCGGCCACGGTCTCAAACTCAACCACCTCGACCTCGGGCAGCAATCCACCGGGCGCGGGTACGAGGCGGGCAACCGCAAGACCGGACTCAACGCCCGGCTCCATCGTCGCCTCGACCACAAGGTCCGACCCGACACCGCGCACCTGCCACTCCACGTCTCCGGCCGCGGTCATGCCGGACAGGATCGACACCAGCAACAGAACAACGCTCATCTACTCCTGCTCCTTTATCTGGATTACAGCCAGGCCGAGGTCACGGTCACAGACAAACACGTACCCGTCGTGCTCCAGCGCGGCCCGCGCGTACCCGGTCTCAATCTCGGCAATCACCACCGGTGCCGACGGGTCGCTCACGTCCACCACACACACGCCATCCGACCCGCACCCGGCGTACAACCGGGTCCCGTGCACCGACACCTGCTGCACGTACCCGGACAGCTCCAGTGCGGCCGCGACCACGGGCTGGCCCGGGTCGGACACGTCCGCCACCAACAGACCGGCCCTGCCGTCCGCGACGTAGAGATAGTCACCGGCCACCGCGACGTCCCGGGCGTTCGACGGGGTATCGAAGCTCCCGACCGCGACCGGCGGCAGCGTGCTCACGTTCCACACCGCCACCCCGAGCTGTTCCAGCGCAAGGAAGCACCACGAATCCCGGACCGCGATACCGCGCAGCCCACGCGGATACCGGTACTGAAACCGCAGGTCCGGGTGGGCCGGGTCATCGACCTCGACCGCGATGAACTGCGCGTCCGCGGCAATCAGCGCCACCGAATCCCGCCACACGATATCGTACCCGTACCCGGGCTGCGGGTATTCGAGCTCGCCGGCAATCGCCAGGCTGTCCGGGTTCGACACGTCCACCACCATCAGTTCCTTGTACCCGTACGCCAGGTACGCGTACCGGCCCTGTACCGCCACGCCATACGCCTCGTTGAGCGAGTCCATCACCGAACCCAGGTACTGCGGCGACTCCGGGTCGCTGACGTCGAACACCGCCAGCCCGGCCTGGCCGTCCGCGATGTAGACCCGGTCCCCGGCTACCGCGATTGCCTGCGCGTAACCCGGCGTCGGTACGACCGCCACCACTTCGAACCGTTCGAGCGTGAACTCACGCACCGCGGACCACGTACCCCACACCCCGTCCTCACTCCGGGCGCGCACGCGCCAGCAATACTCGCCGTCCTTGACGACCGTCGCCGACCATGCAATCACGTCGTCCTCGTCAATCATGATCGTATCCCGCCGCAACGGGTCGTCGAAGTCGCCGTCCATGCCCAGCTCAAACAGCCACTCGTGGAACCCGCCTGACGACCAGGAGAACTCCACCCCGGGCTCGGTCAACAGGGCGCCGTCCACCGGGGTCCACAGCGTCACCGGGTGGGGGACCGGCAGCGGCCGGTCGCAGCCCTCCAGCGCGGCCACCGCGAGGACCGGCGCCAACATCAACATTCGTCTCATCGTCTATCTCCCCGCCGACCCGGTCAGGCCGACCACCGCGCCCAGGCTGAACCGGTCACGCCGGTATGACTTCACATCCTCAATCCGCTCGCTGTTGGGCGACTCCGCCTCACGCCACTCGCGCCGATACCCGAACACCAGTCGCGTGCCGCCCAGGTCGTACTCGACGTCAAGCCGGAACCCCTCGATGACGTCGCTCCGTTCCGCATGCGACGGGTCATCCTCCGGCGAGTTGGCGGTCGTGTAACCGCGCAGGTCGAGCCAGTACCCGCCGCCGAGCGTCAGGTCGCGCAGCTTGCGCGGTCCGGTCCGTATCCCGACCGCAAACGACTGCTGAGCGTACGAAATGTCCGGCACCGGACCGGCGGCCCAGGCCTGCTTGTACTCATAGTCAATGTCAAAGTGCAGGCCGCGCACCGGCTCGATTTCGAGCTTGCCGCCCGGCCGATACGCCCGCGTGTCGTAGTAGTCGAATCCCGGCACGTAGTCATCCCACTCATGCCGGTAGCGCAGCACAATGGCCGCGCGCCCGATTCGCTGGCGTAGCTTCACGGTCCCCAGGTACTCGGCAAACCGGCAGGGAAGGTAGACGCCATCCCGGCCCAGATGGCTCTGGTAATGCCGGATCAGGAAGCCCGGCATCCACAGCAGGGCACCCTGCACCCGGCTGCCCGGCCACAGGTCCTGCCCGGCTTCGAGCTTCAGCCACCCGTAGGTCTTCTCCGGGTTCGACCCGTACCCGTACAGCTTGGTCCGCAGGCGCAGGAACCCCGGCTTCCGGCCCGCCCGATACCGGTAGCGAAGCCCGGCCGAAACCGCAACCTCCAGGTCGTCGGCGGACTGGATCGGGAACCGGTCCGGGTCTTCACTCCGCCGGAACACGACCAGGTCCTCGCCCGAAAACCGGAACGGGTTGTTGTCGTACGTAGTCACCACCCGCACGTACCCGGTCACCTTCGGCAGGGTCGCGACCCGGGCCGCGGCCACGCCGACCAGCAGGAACACGAGCGCGGCCGCGCGCCTACTCGTACTTCTCACTCGCAATCCTCTCGACCCGGAACCCGCAACTCCGGGCGAGCGTGCCCTGCACGACCAAATGGAGCCGGTGCGTCCCCTCGCCCAGGCTGAACCGCGCGGTCCGCTCGGTCGACGGCACGATGTCCGGCGCGTTATCCCAGGTCGCAACCCGGTCACGCGACACCCGGAAGTTCTCGCCGACCAATTCCCGGCCGTCCTTTGTCAGGGTCACCACGAAGTTCTGCGCCCCGACCATGCCCGGCTCGAAGTTCAACCTGAACCGCAGCCGCACCCGGCACGGCCCGGAGACCGTGAACTCGGACGTCGACTGCGAGCCGACTGCGACCCGGTGGAAAATCTCCCGCTGCTTCCCGTTCGCCAGTTCCAGTCGGTCGAACCCGGACAGGCCGACCGGTTCCCACGGCTTCGGCTTCTGGAACGAGAACCGGACCGCGACCGTGTCCAGCGGGGCCCGGTTCAATACGAGCCGGTACGCGTTCGCCCCGGCCGGCACCTGGACGTAGAACGAACGCCACTTGCCGAGCGGGTGGCGGTGCGTGGACCAGCTCGACTTCGACCGCCCGGCCTCGAAATCCAGCGGCCGCTCAACGTCATCCTGCCACAGTGACAGGTTGTACGTGCGGGTCCCGCCCGCGCCCGGCGGCCACCACACCCTTGTGTACACCCGCAACCAGGTCGGGCCTTCGACCTCGAACTCCAAGTCCCGGTCTCCGGTCAGCAGGTGATAGCCGAGATCCACGCGCCGGACCACGTTCACGTCCACCTTGCCCGCCGAACCCGTCACCGACAGCTCGGCCGCAACTCCGACCACAACCGGCATCAACAGCACCGACAGGA
>CBDUZK010000140.1:0-5433 GCA_965371675.1 uncultured bacterium
ACGTGGGGATGCCGGCGGAACCGACAACAGACCCTGAGCCGCACGGCTGCTACTCGACCAGCACCAACCGCGCCGACTTGCCGCCGCCCGGACTCCGAGCGAAGTACACACCCCGCGACAGACGCGCGACGTCGTTCACGCCCGGCCAGAGAACCGCAACCCTGCGGCCGTCAGGTACGTACAACTCCGCCCTGTCACTGCCGCCGAGCCAGAACTGGTTCCGAGCCGGGTTGGGCCGGATGCGCAGCGGCGCGGGAGGCCTGGCAGCCTGCAATTGCCCCTCCGCCACGCCGGGCTCCACGTCGCGCAGGACGTGAATCGCCGTCGTGTCCGCGCCAATGGCGAAGATGCGTTCGCGAATCGGGTCGAGCAGCAGGTCCATCGGTGCCCAGTGCTGGCCGGGCAGGGTTAGCTCCGGGATGATGACCGAATCGTTCTCGCAGTCCAGCACCGCCATGTGGAACCGGTCGTCGGCGTCGTAGTACACCCGGTTGCTCCAGGGTATCCAGACGACGTACGTGTGAGCGCCCCGGCCACGAAACTCGACCTCCTTGACTATCGAATCGGTCGCGCAGTCCAACACGAAGAGCGTGCAGCTTGTGGGCAGCGGTCCCGAGCCTCGGTTTCCACCGATGTATACTTTGTTCATCAGGGAGTTGATCGAAACCGGGCCTCGATGGAGGTTGCTGAAATAGTCACCACCGCAAGTGAATGGAAAGAGTCTGATGAAGCCGAGACTGTCGGTGTCAATCACGCCGGCGCGTGACGGAGCTCCGAAGCCAACGCCAGAAATGGAGTACGCCTTGTGCCGCTCGTGGTGGAAGGTCAGCTTGAGTGGGGGTACACAGCCGGTCCTGAACAAGGCGAGCAGCGCGTCGGTCGAGACGTCGTAGACCGCCATGTGCGGTGTCCCGCCCCAGCTGGACACGTTGACGTACACCCGGTCATGGACCGAGTCCCAGGTCAGGTTGCCCATGCCGTAGCCCGGAATCGGCGACTCGATGGACTTGACGACCGTATCCGTAGCGCAGTCCAGGGCCCAGACCGCGTCGGTGTCCCACGGAGTTCCGTACAGCAGGTCCTCGGACGCAACGTACTCGATGTCCTTGTATCCAGGGAGAATCCACCAGGCCGTGTCGGCAGCCACATCGACGACGAGCGTGCTGTCCATGATGTAGTTGAACTTGACGTAGAGCTTATGCCGGTCCGGATTCCAGGCGAACCGGCCCCCGCCGTAGGGCGCGTCGGCCGGGAACTCGGCAATCCTCTGCCAAGTCGAGCAGTTGAGGACGACTACCCGGGAAGCACACATGGCGTAGAGCTTGTCGAGTTCCGGGATGTAGTAGCCGCCGTACAGGCAGTGCCCGACGTCGATCACGGTGTCCACCTCGACCTGCGCCATCAGAGCTAGCGGGATCGCGAGCAGGAGGACGAGTTTCTTCATGGGCTAGCGCGTGTAGCGGAAATCCCGGCCCATAGCCAGGCTCAGGTTGAGCCGCGGACCGGGCCAGGCGAACGAAACCGGCTTGCCGAAATCCGCCACGCCGACCGTGAGCCGCACCGGTCCGACCGGCGTGTTCGCCAGCAACCCCAAGCCGGCGCTCCAGTTCAGCACAGTCAGCAGGTCGGGCGCTTCAAGCACCTGGTCCAGCCGCGCGACCGTCACGACGTTCGCGAACGCCCCCAGGAAAAGCGGGTACTCGTCGCGCCCGAACAGGTTCAGCAGCCGGACGTCGACACCGTAGCGGCCGGCCATCTGGTAGGGAGATGTGAACTCCTCCCGGGCGAAACCGGGCAGGTTCTCACCCCCGACGTGGAAATACTCGGCCCAGACCGAATCGCCGAGCATCATCCCGAAGCTCCAGCCGTCGTGCAGCAGCAACCGTGAACCGAGCGGCGTAACCCGGTCCGAAGCCAGTTCGACCCGGACCATGTCCATGTCGCCCCCGTAGAACGTCGACGCGTGCCGCACGTCGCAGTGGAAGCGCAGGCCGTTGCTCGGCACGAACAGGTCGTCGAAGCTGTTGAACGCGAACCGGAATCGCGGCCCGACAATCCACTCCTGTTCCGGCAGGGATTCGAGCGCCGGGGGGGCCTGTGCCGGGACGCGGTAACCGGCTTGGCAGGCCACCGGCCCGATGTTGAAATACGCGTCCCGGCCGAACACGTAGCCGACCTCGCCCACCCCTCCCCGGTAGCTCGTGCTGTAGCTCCCCTGCAGCCTGCCCGCCTCGTAGTACGACCGCCGGATCGTGCCCCAGAACCCGTCCAGCCGGTAGCCGACCGGCAGCATGAACAGCCGGGTGCCGGTCAGGCCGAACCGGAACTCGGTCGGGTCGCCCAGGTGCAGCGCCGCCCGGATGCTCGCGCCCGAGCCGCCGAGATTCCCCTGCCCGACTTCCATCCCGAGCCCGACGTTGTCCACGTTGTCGTACCGAATCCCGAGCGAATAGAACCCGTACGCTCGCTCCTGCAGTTCGACCACCAGGTCGACCGTATCCCCGGCCACGAACGCAAGCCGGTAGTTCACGTCCTCGAACAGCCCGGTATGAAAAAGCCTCACCAGGTCCTGGTGCAGCCGGCTGAACAACAGGTACCGGCCCGGCTCGGTCTTCATCAGAGGTCGAAGCACCGCATCCCGGGTCGCGTGCAGGCCGTCAAACCGCACCGACCGGACCATGCACAGCGGCGCGACCCGCACCTCGTTGCGCTGCGCCACCGGCTTCCGGCCCGCCAGCTTGCGCCTGATTTCCGGCAGCGCCGCCTCGGCCGCGGCCTCACCCGCCGCAATCAACCCCGCGGCCCGGGCGAAATCGGAATGGGCGAACGGGTCGACGTTCGGCTCAATCAGCACGTCGGCCATTGCCTTCTGCTCGGCCAGGTCAGTCACCCCGATGATGTCCATGGTCCGGGATGTGATGTCAATCAGCGATATGCCGGTCTCCGGGTTGTGCTTCATGGTCAGCACCGCGATGATGAAATCCGGCTCGAACTCGTCCAGCGGCTCGACCGGCAGGTACTGCTGGACCCCGCCGTCAACCAGCTCCATCTCCCCGAGCCGCTCCGGCGCGAACACGCCCGGGATGGCGATACTCGACCGAATCGCTTGCTCCAGCCGGCCGTCCCGCAGCACCTCGAGCTTCCCGCTGACCAGGTCGACCGCCACCGCGCGGTACGGTATCGGCAGGCGGTCGAAATCGTACCCGGTGTTGTATTCAATCTCGGACAGCATGTCCATCAGCAGGAACTCCACGTTCTGCAGCGGCACCAGCCCGCTCGGAATCGACGGGAACAGCCTCCGGTGCCGGAGTTGGACCACGTAACGCTGGGCCTGCTGTCGCTCGGGCAGGTAACGCGCGCCGAACGGGATACCCGAGCCGAACAGCACACCCCAGTCCGCGTTCACCGCCAGGCTCTCGATATCCGCGGCCGCGTACCCGGCCGAGTACATCCCGCCGACCAGCGCACCCATGCTGTTCCCCGAAATCCCGATGACCGGTATCCCCTCACGCTCCAGCACCTTCAGCACGCCGATGTGCGCAAACCCCAGCGCCGCGCCGCCGGACAGCGCCAGCCCGACCCGAACCGGCTCCGGCACGGACGCCACGTCGCGTACCGGCCGCTCGTGGGCCCCGAGCAACGCGACAACGAGCAACACCGACAGGATAACTATCCTCATGCGCTGATTGTAGGCCAGCGATGCCGGATGTAAACCGCCGCTTCCCATCCCCGGCCCCGGGCCTATAATCCGGCCATGCTCTGCAATGCCTGCCCGGTCGAATGCGGCATCGACCGCAGCGAGCGCCCCGGCGCGTGCGGTGCGACCAACGTCATCCGTATCTCCAACGTGCAACTCCACCACTGGGAAGAGCCGCCAATCAGCGGCACGCGCGGCTCCGGCACCATCTTCTTCTCACACTGCAACCTCCACTGCCGCTTCTGCCAGAACTCCGAGATATCCCAGCTCGGCGGCGGCCGCGAAACAACGACCGAAGAACTGCTCACCGCCATCCTCCAACTCCGCGACCAGGGCGCGCACAACGTCAACCTCGTCAGCCCGACCCAGTACACCGAACAACTCATCCCGGTGCTCGAACAGGCAGTGCCGAAACTCGGCATCCCGGTCGTCTGGAACTCCAACGCGTACGAGAAAGTCGAGACCCTGCGCAAGCTCGAACGACTGGTCAGCGTCTGGCTGCCTGACCTCAAGTACCGGTCCGACGAACTCGCCCGGAACTGCTCCGCCGCGCCCGGCTACTTCGGCCACGCCTCGGCCGCAATCTCCGAGATGGCCCGCCAGGCCGGCCCGAACCGGTACGCGGACGACGGCACGCTCCAATCCGGGCTCATCATCCGCCACCTCGTCCTGCCCGGCCACACCGACGACAGCAAGGCGATACTCGACTGGATTGCACGTAGCCTCGGCACCGACACAACAATCAGCCTCATGGCCCAGTACTACCCCGCGTGGCACGCCGGCGAACTGGACGGAATGAACCGCCGCCTCACCGCCCGCGAATACGAAACGGTCCGCGACCACCTGCTCGAACTCGGCTTCGATGCCGGGTTCACGCAAGACCTCACCTCCGCAACCGAAGACTACACCCCGGACTTCGGCTGACCGACCCATCCGCGTCCTCGGTTCGGTTTCTGGGATGTTCCTTCTGCCTGGTCACGCATCCCTCCGGTGTTCCTCCGGCCCGCGCAACCAAGAGGGCGGCGCGGAGGCCGCGCCGCCCTGGTTCCTGGCCTGGGTTATCTGCTACTTCATCAGCACCGCCTTCTTCACATCCCGGAATCCGGGCGTGTCGAGCCGGTAGAAGTAGATGCCGTTGGCCACGGTCCGGCCGCGGTCATCCGCGCCGTCCCAGTCGACATTGTAGGCACCCGGCTTCTGGACCCCGTTCTGCAGGGTCCGGACCACCCGGCCGCTCGCGTCGTACACGCGCAGCAGCACGCGGCCCGCCTGCGAGAACTGGTACCGTATCTGGGTCCGGGATGCAAACGGGTTGGGCCGGCAGGCGGACAGCTTCGGCCGTAGCAGGGGCCCGATGTTGCCGCCCGACTGCTGACCTCCGGTGCCGGATTCCTTGATGTTGTACAGCCGATACCCGACCTCGTAATAGGAAGCGGCGGGGGCGTCGGACCAGATCAGGTGGATGTACGGTATCGCACTGTCACCCGAAGCCTGGTTCTCGAACACGGCGAACGGGTAGGTCGACTTGCCGGAGTTGTCCTGAATCGAGAAGCCGGTATCAAGCTCGACGCTCGCGTATATGTCGTAGTCGGTCCCGGACTTGCGCTCCTCCCAGACCACCACTACCGAATCGCCCATCGCAATCGTCGGGTAGGCGGACGTGACCGCACTCACGCTGACGTTGACCGTATCCTGGAAGTTGTCGTAGAGGCTGTCGGTCGAGCGCTGGACGACCA
>CBDUZK010000141.1:0-5433 GCA_965371675.1 uncultured bacterium
GCCCGGGCGAGGTTTCCACGGTTGAGCATGACGATGCCGAGGTTGCGCGACGCTTCCCCGTGACCGGGCGCGGTGGCGAGGGCTTGCTCGTACGTTGCGACGGCGCGGAGGGTGTCGCCTTCATGGTAGTAGGCCGACGCGAGGTTGACCAGGCACTGGGCGTGCTCGTTTCTGCGGTCGCCGCGGCGCAGGGGATAGAAGGTGAGAAGCAGGCAGCCGATTGTGAGCGCGAGCATGGCCGCGACCGGGCGGTAGCAGCGGGACCGGGCACGGTCCCATGCCCATACCGCGAGCCCGCCGGCGAACGGCATCAGTGCGGGAACGGCCGGGAGTCGATACCGGGCAAGCACGAAGAAGGCGACTACGGTCGCGCCGTACCCGGCGAAGAAGACGACCTGCGCGAGGTGGGGGCGCGAGCGACGGAGCCAGAGCAGCATCCCGGCGAACCCGAGCGCGAACAGGATGCCGAACCCGGGCAGGGGCAGGCGCAGCACGCCGGAGTAGCGGGAGAAAAAGTCCAGGTCCTGGTTGTCGGGCACTTCGGTGTTGTTGACGTAGAGCAGGGCTTTGCGCGCGATGAGCGTGAGAAATCCGCCCGGGTCGTAGTGCAGGCGTTGGAACGCGAGCGCGAAGTAGAAGCGGGATACGCCGGAGTACGAGAGGGCGTGGCCGGTTTGGTTCTCGGCGTACGCGCGCGCGTCCTGCTGTTCGAACATCGGGTTGGCGCGAATCCATGCCGGGGCTTCATATTGCCCGGTGCGGTTGTGCGGGCCGTTGCCGATGTAGAAGTTCTGACCGGCCTGGGTGGTGGTCAGGATCGGTTCACGGGCGGCCACGGAGTTGCGGATTGCGACCGGAGCGATGACGAGCAGGAGCCCGGCGGTCGCGAGCAGGGCTCGGGACCAGCGGCGTCGGGAGCCGTGCCACAGGTAGAGTATCGTCAGCAGGGGCGCGAAAACGAGCAGGTTGGCGCGGGTCAGGGCCGCGAGGCCGAGGGCAAGGCCGGTCAGCGCGGGCCAGGCCGCGCGGGTGGATTTCAGGCTGCGGGAGATGGCCCAGAGAAACAGGGCGGTGAGGAACACCGCGAGCGCGGTCTTCTCAATCATTCCTTCGTAGAACATGAACGGGCGATAGACGGCGACCAGCAGCCCGGCGATGAGAGCGGCCCGGCGGTCGAACAGCAGCCGGGTCGTGTCGAACACGAGCACAGTGACCGCAACGCCGAGCAGGAGTTGCAGCACGTAGACCGCGAGGAAACTGTGGCCGAACAGGACATAGACGAGGGCGAGAAAATGCGGGTAGAGCGGGTCCTGGTAGAACGGGGCCGTGGAAGCGGTGCCGTCGCGGATGGCGAGTGCCCAGGTGTCGTAGGCCCGGCCGTCGACTATCGGGCGGGTGAAGAAGGGCGAGTCAGCGGTGTCGGCTAGGTGTGCGACCCGTAGGCCGACGGCCAGCAGCAGCATCATGACAACCAGCAGCACGTACCGCTGATTGTTGCCGGGCGACCGCTTTGCCCTCGTGGTCATGGGCGCAGAGTGTAAGGTACCAGGGCCGGCCTGTAAACCCGGTCGGCCGCAGGTGCGATGATGCGTGGAAGTGTCGGATTCCGGGGAACTTGACATGATGTAGGGCTGTCCTATAATCTGGTTGCACCAAGGTGTATGTATTATTGCTAGTCGGTCTGGTATTTCGACTGGGTGCCCGGGTTACCACCCCAAACAGTAGTCGTATGAGAGAGAACCTGAGGAGGTCTATATGAAGCTAAGATGCTGTTTCTCGAAGGCCGTGCCCGCAGTGGTCGCAGTGCTGCTGCTGGCTGGTATCGGTCATGCGCAGGTCAAAATCTGGGAGTCGCGCTACGACTCCGGGAATGATGGCTTGGATATGATTGACGCGATGGCATTGACCCCGGATCAGGACGTGGTCGTAACCGGGGAGGCCCAGTTGCTCGGGTTCTCGTTTGCAATCGCGACCGTGAAGTTCACCGGCGACAGCGGCAACATGCTTTGGGCGCAGCAGTATCACGCGACCTCAAGTTCTCGCGACAAGGGCACCGACATCGCGGTCGACGCGGCAGGCCGGGTGTTCGTGGTTGGCCACTCTCATACCGGGAGCGCGGACTCGACCGACCTGATTGTGCTCAGCTACACCGCGGACGGCATCCCCGGCATGACGGTTCGGTATCACAACGTACTGATTGACGGTGCGACGGCGGTTGTTCCGGATGAGATGGGCGGCTGCTACGTCGCGGGCTACAGCTCGCGGTCGAATACGAACCTTGATTTCGTCGTCATCCACTACGATTCGCTCGGCGTGACCGACTGGCTTACGCGGCTGAACGGGCCGAATGACGGCAACGACCGGGCGAACGCGCTCGTATCCGACGGCGCGGGCAACCTGTATGCTACCGGGTACGCGTGGACCGGCACCAGCAGCCGGTACGCGTACTACACGGCCAAGCTCGACGCGGCGACCGGCGATACGGCGTGGACCGCGCTCTACAACGGCACCGCCGGTATCGGGGACCCGTATGACGACGTGGCCCACGCGATTGCGCTCGACGACTCGGGCAACGTCTACGTCACCGGCCGGGCGGGCGAGCAGGCGAGCTACTACGACGCCACCACGGTCAAGTACGACGCGACCGGCAACCAGGTCTGGGCCCACCGGTTCGACGCGGGCCGCAACGCCGAAGACGGTGCGGGCGCGATTGCGGTGGACGTGGACGGCTACGTCTACTGTGGCGGCTTCACCTATGAGTATTTCATCGACAGCGACCAGGACTGGCTGGTATACCGGATAACGCCGGGCGGCGCGACCGACTGGCAGCAGGTATACGACGCCGGGGTCGAAGACATCGACAGTTGCGCGGCGCTGGTCATCGACGACAATGCCAACGTCTACGCGACCGGCCTGACGTCAGACATCACGTCGTGTCTTGAGTGGCTGACGGTCAAGTACAACTCCCATGGGGTCCAGTCCTGGATGTCGATTCACGGCGTGTACGACGAGGACGACGAGGCGAACGATATCGTGCTTGACGACATGGGCAACGTGTTCGTCGGCGGTGTGGACCTGTACAGCGGCGGCGAGGACTACGCGGTCATCAAGTACTCGGAGGCAGACGTGGCCGCGATATTGATTATCGCCCCGACCGATACGCTGCGCTACGGTGCCGAGATGAACCCGCGGGCCTGGGTGCGTAACTACGGCGCGACGAGCGCGAGTTTCCCGGTCTGGCTCGGAGTCGGCAACACCTACTTCGACGCGCAGAACGTCGTGGACCTCGCGCCGTACGACTCGGTGCTGGTCGAGTTCACGACCTGGGTCGTGCATGACGTCGGGAACCACGAGGTGGTATGCTATACGCAGTTGGCCGGGGACAAGGAACCGGAGAACGACACCACCTTCGGGTTCGTGACCACGGTCTACGTGTGGGAGCAGCTTGCTTCGATACCGTATGCGGCAGTCGGGCGGCAGCGCGAGGTCAAGGACGGCGGCTCGCTGGTGTATGTTTCGGACACGCTGCTCTACGGGTTCAAGGGCAACAACACGGTCGAGTTCTACAAGTACAACATCCCGCAGGACACATGGGTCGCGGCCGAGACGATTCCGTCCTACGGTTCCACCGGCCGCAAGAAGCGCGTGAAGCGCGGGGCCCGGCTGGAAGTGGTTGACGACAACATCTACGCGCTCAAGGGCAAGAACACGGTTGAGTTCTGGCGTTACAGTCTCGCAGGCGATTCGGCCTGGGTCGAGAAGGCCAACTACCCGATTGGCGGCGGCCGCAGAGTCAAGGGCGGCAGCGGGCTCGAATACGTGCCCGCGGCGAACATGATTTACTCCTGCAAGGGCAGCAAGACGCTTGAGTTCTACGCCTATGACGTTGCCGGTGATTCCTGGGTCCGGAAGGCCGACATCGGCGCCGGCCCGCGCGGCAAGGCCGCCAAGTACGGCACCTGCATGACGTACGACGGTGACAACACCATCTACCTGCTCAAGGGCTACGGGTACGAGTTCCACGCGTACAGCATCTCGGGCGACACCTGGACCCAGAAACCCGACATTCCGCTCAGCGCGCTTGGGGGGCGCAAGAAGAAGATAAAGAAGGGTGCGGGTCTTGCCTATGACCCGGAGTTGGAGCGTGTCTACGCGTCCAAGGGCGGCAAGTCGATCGAATGGTGGTACTTTGACGTGGCGCGGGACACCTGGGTTGAGACGACCGATCTGATTCCGTTGGGCCCGTCCAACAAGCCGCAGTACTACGGCAGTTGCATGGAATACGGCGGGGGCAAGATCTACTTCCTGAAGGGGTACAAGACCAACGAGTTCTGGAAGTACAATTCCGGTTTGATGTCCGTGTTCGGCGCGGACGTTCCCGGCGGGGTGATGACGTTCGGGCCGGCGCCGACGCTGGCCCGGCCGGAACTGGCCGCGGTGCCGAACCCGTTTGTGGGCCGGACCGCGCTGCGCTACAGCCTGCCGGTCGCGGGCCGGGTGCGGGTGACCCTGCACGACGTCACCGGCCGGGTGGTCCGGAACGTGGTGGACGAGTTCCAGGCCTCGGGCAGTTACAGCGTGACGGTGCGTGACGACGGGCTCGCCGCGGGTGTGTACCTGGTTCGGCTGGTCGCGGTCACCGCGCGCGGAACCCTGACCGCGAACCGCAAGGTCCTGGTCGCGAGGTAGGAGGAATCAATGAGAACCAACAGTACACTGTTGCTCGCGGCCCTGCTGCTGATACCGGTGCTGGTCATGGCCCAGAGCCCGGACACGACCTGGTGCCGGCAGGTCGGCGCCAGCCTGCCGAGCGCCGGTGAGTTCGGGTTCGCCACCGACGTGGTGTCGGACGACAGCGGGTACGTGTACTCCTGCGGCCGGGCTCACTTCAGCGGAAGTGACGGGGCTGACTTCGTGGTCGCCAAGTTCAACGAATGGGGCGACACGATGTGGATTCGGACCATCGACGGCACCGAGAATCTGGACGAAGAGGATATCGCCCACGCGATTACGCTCGACTCGGTCGGCAACGTGTACGTAGCCGGGGTGCTCGACGACTCCGGGAATTACGAGATGGACTTTGCGGTCGCGAAGTTCAGCCCGTCCGGGAGCGAGCTCTGGGTGTACCGGTCGCTCGACACCAATGACATGGATGCGGCGTTCGATATCGTGGTCGGCAACGGGCAGGTGTATGCCTGCGGCACGCGCTTCGACACGACCTGGAGCATGTACGCGTTCTACGTGGCGAGGCTGGACCCGGCGACCGGCGCGCTCATCTGGGACCACGACTCGGTGCTTCACTGGGACGCGGACGGCAAGGACAAGTTCAAGGGCCGGGACAAGTACCCGGAATGGTACGAGGACTGGGGTGACTGGGAGAACTGCGCGACCGCAATCGCGATTGCGCCGGACGATGGCAACGTGGTCGTGACC
>CBDUZK010000142.1:0-5351 GCA_965371675.1 uncultured bacterium
CGGCCGGCAGGAGGGTGCCCTGTTCGAGCAGCCGGGCGAGCGCGACCCCGGCAATCGCGACCAGGGGCGGCAGGAGGATGATCTCGTAGCGCGGGGGACGGTAGTTCATGTACCCGAGCATCAGCACGCCGAACACGAACCAGGCCAGCAGGTAGCGCAGGCCCGGTTTCCGCGCGAGGCCGAACCCGGGCAGGAACAGGAACCCGAGCGCGGCGATGAACGGGAGTCGGGGAATCAGGTGCGACTTGGCCCCGACCATGAACGTGTTGAACAGGTACGCGGCGAGGGTTTCCGGGTGGCCGGCCGGGGACTCGAACGAATGGCGCAGTACGTACTGGACGTAGTCGGCGCGCCAGGGCAGGAACACGGTGAAGAACCAGACCAGGATTGCGGCCCCGACCCCGGCGAAGAACAGACCCGTGCCGCGCTTCATCAGCGCGAACCGGGCCGGGTCACCCCGGGACTCGACCAGTCCGGTGACCAGCATGACGAGCAGCACCGGTGCCACAAACAGCGCGGATATCTTCACGAGCAGGACCGTGCCCGCGGCGAACAGGCCGGACAGGGCCATCAGCCACGGCCGCTTCAGCCCGCGCGCGTAGTACAGCCCGGCAAGGAGCAGGAACAGAATCTGGACCGATTCGACCAGGCCGAGGCGGGTGTACATGACATGCGGGAAACAGGTGGCAAGCCCGAGCGCGGCGAACAGCCCGGCGAGCGGGCCGGCCTCATCCCGCACCAGCAGGAACACCACGAACACGGACGCAAGCCCGGCGAGCAGGGAGATGAGCTTCACCTGCACGAACCCGATGCCGAACAGCTTGAACACGAGCGCGACCAGGAAGTTGACCAGCGGGTAGACGACGAACGGGAAGAAGTCGTCGGTCTTCGCCGTGCCGTAGAGCACGAGGTTGCGGGCCGAGTAGGTGTTCAGTCCTTCGTCGGTGTACGGGGCGTAGCTCCACGACAGGTCGGGCGGCGGGTCGGCGCGCAGGTCGGACGCGCGCAGCCCGAGCGCGACGATGACGATGATGCCGAGCAGCACCGGCACCAACCAGCGCTTCCCGGCCGGCAGTGCGAATCGCGGACCGGGTGCGGGTCGGGCGGTCGCCTGCTTCCCGCCCTTCCGGCCGTGGCGAGCCATCAGGCGCGGTTCCGGCTCCGAACCAGCGTAGCGAGCATGGCGGATGATACGACCCGTGCGGATGCCGGTCAAGTTGCGGAGAGGGTCGGGTCGAGTCTGAACCGGAGTCCGGACTTGACGGTCTCGTTCTGTCTTGTATGGTGAAGCCAATGAGTATGATCCGGTGGAGGCAGGTACTGGCGGTGTCGTTGCTTGTCGTAGTCGAGGGCCGTATCGTCGGCAGAGCAGTTCAACTCATCCGGGAGAAGTTCTAGCTATGCCTCAATACACCTGCAGAAGAAAAGGGAAAGTGGGGGAGATCACCTGCGCCGAATGTGGATCGCCTTTGTCGGCCACTGATACTTCTTGCCCCCAATGCCACTGCGTTTTCAACGACACCCTGGCCGATCTCTCGTTACCCCCTGACCCTCCCGCTCCTGAGAATATCCGTCTGCTCCGTCAGATTCGCAACGGCATCTGGGCCTTCGTTGCGGTCTACGTTGCCCTCTTCGTTCTCTCTTCCTTCGCGTGGCTCGTCCTCTTGGGTCACCTCAAATGACCAAGGTCCTCTGCCTGGCTGTCGGCCTCCTGCTCATCGCCTGCGCTCAGGACCAACCCGATCCTCCCGGCGCCCGGTACCACCGCGAACGTACTTCCAAGCAGTCTCGGTCCCAGCGCCGCCGCCGTCGCGCCTTTCCTCCAGCGCCTTCTCCTTCCGTCTCGTATCAGCTCCTGTCCAAAGAAGACTACTCGCATGGTGGTGCTCAACGCTATCAGTACCGCGTTCTCTACACCGGCAATCAACATCGCGACTCGCTCAAAGCCTTGGTGGACCAGGTCCTGGCCGACGCCCGGTTCGACCAACCCGCGCACGTAGTCTGGGTGATGGGATACGACCAACGCGGTCTCTCTGGCGAAAAGTGGCTCGTCCACGCCGCTTGGTTCTCTCCTGCCCTCGACCCCGACATGAAGCCGATGGGAGTGGGGAAGGCTGACTTGGCAGCTGATCGCGTCGAGTACGACTTCACCAACCCTCTCGGTCCCCGCTGATGTCCTGGGGAAACCCCGTATCCTCCAACTATCAGACGTTTGGTCAGGACGCCACGATTCCACCCGCCCAGCCCGGCGGCGTAGGGGCATTGACAGCCCCGGCCTCGGTCGTATCATAGCTGGATATGAGGCTTATGGGTTTCAGAAGTACCCCTGCTCTGCAGCCAACTCCGCCTTGGGTGTCGAAGGCCCGCAGGAGACTCTGCAAGGAGTCGTATGTGCTCGATACCCCTAGGCACTCTCCCGACGTGGCCGTGACCCTGCTCCGCTTAAAAAAGGGACTAGGCAGATGAGACACATCCCCGACGGTGTCGGAGACCTGCTGGACCGCGTGGTCAACGCACAGACCCTGCGTGCGTACATCCGGCTTGTGCTGCTGGACCGAAAGCAGCCCACTCAGGACGACCTCGACTCCACCATCAAGACTCTGAGGGAATCGAGCCGGATCGTGCAGGGACCGGGTGCTCTGACGATCGAGGGTTTACACAACTCCGTGCTTATGTATGGACCCCGCATCGAGCGGGAGGAAGCCAGCCGCAACAAGGCTAGTCCGTTCAAGTACTCAGCTGGCGCTTTCCTTCGGGCTGTGAACCTCCTTGCCATCAAGGCCGGGATGAGAGGAAGCAGATGAAACGTCCGGTGGCGACACCCGGTACTGAAGCACATATGACCAACGTCCATCCCTCATCAGCGAATCCTACCGTTCAGTTTCCATGACCCGGATACGGAGCATGCGCACTATCGCGGAGTGTCTCAGTACAAGCATGCTCGTGCTTGTCCTCGGCGTGAACCTCCTGTTGGCCTGTACTGGGTCCACTGGCCGGACCGTCTATGTCAGGCAGTACTTGGTGCGAGAAGATATGCCTCAGTCGCCCACATTCACGGTCATGCCGGCCTCTGCAGGTCGGGATGACCTTGCAGCGGCGGAGCGCGTGGCGGGTTTCGTCATCGGTTGCGGTCTGACTGTGCTCCAGCGACCGAAGTTCATCGGTGAGTCGTACCAAGTGGACGGCACAGTCTCGGGGGGTAGCACCGCAGCGGCGGGGACGCCGGGTGAGTTCCTGATTGCATCCTCGGTCGGCACCGGCACCATTGAGGGCAGCGTGTCTACTTCCGAGGACATCGTCGAGATGCTCGATAGGACTGACGCCGACTATGTGGTCTTCACGCGAGACGTCGGAGAGAACTACTTCCTCCAGATCGTAAACCGGGCGACCAAGCGAGTGCTTTTCTCCGGGGCGTACTCGCCGGTCTACAGGGCCAAGTCGCATCCGCCCCCGGGGACGCCCGACTTCTCGGAGCCCCAGTCGCCCGAGGAGCGTATGAGAGACCTGCTGGTCAAACTCGGAGCGATTCCTAGCAGCGAGCCTGTACTCAAGTACCGCTTCAGGTGATGAGTTGGGGCCCACATTCAACGCGGGGCATAATGGCGACTCTAACCGTCTTGGGGGATGTCGGAAGCGGTGGGGCCATTGGATATCGGGGACATAATACTATCTATGTCACCCTGAATTGTGTCAATGCGAGAGCGGGCCGCCGGGCGTGGTTCCCGGTCTCGGCGTGTCCTCAAACAGCTTCGGAGTCATGGGGACGCAATGCCTAACTCAGCTCTAGACAACAGAGGCTAGGCCAGACGCGAGGCCCGAGGGATTGAGGCGGGAAGGATGAGCGTTGTGTCCCTTTGTTCCAGGTGTCCTGACTGCGTCTTGTTGGCCGCCAGCCGGTCGCCAAAGTGTAACTCGCATTATACACGGCCGCAGCCCGGGAGATGGTCGTAACTGCTTCTACCATACCGTGTTACCGGGTTTGAGCCTCATACCCCTCCTGCACCCCCCGGGTCACCTGCCAGCCTACAAGGACGCTTGCTTGTCGGGCTACTTGCCGGTGCAGTTGTCAGGTTACTTGCCGGCCTAGCTGTCGGGCCAGTTGTCAGGTCAGATGTCGGGCTAGATGTCAGGTTAGCTGTCGGGCTAGTTGTCAGGCCAGTTGTCAAGCCAGTTGTCAGGCCAGTTGTCAAGCCAGTTGTCAGGCTAGTTGTCAGGCCAGTTGTATCTTCATCTGTCGGGTGATGACCCGGGTCCTCTGCCGGGTGATATGCCGGGTTCTATGTCCCGTCCGAACCAAGGACAAGACTGAGGACGGAGGATGGAGGAATGAGGAATTGCGCGTGCTGAGTGCCGAATGACGGATGAGATTGCCACGTCGCTACGCTCCTCGCAATGACGGAGACAGCCGGGGACACGAATGCGAAGGAGGAAATGACCAAGGTTCAAGTCCCAATGACCGGGCAGCCGGGGACACGATCCGGGATTCTGCCCCCCAGCGTGCAGGTTCCACATCGGAGGACCGAATGCCGGTCATGTCCCTGGCCTGAGTATCGCAGCCTAACCTACGCTATTGCGGCACTTACCTCGAAAAGGACCCCCGAACCAGGGTGCTTGGGAGAGCCGTTAGGGGGGTAGCCCCGGGGATAGCCCCCCTGGCGGCTATCCGAGTGGCCAGGCTAGCGGTTATCCATGCCGCTATCCTAACGGTTGGGCTAGCGGCTAGCCTTGCGGCCAGGATGATAGCTGTCTAAACCATACGGGGAGCCACACGGATAGTCATCCGGGTAGCGGCTGCCCTGGCGGCTATCCCAGCTACCATCCAGGCTGCCCGGGGAAGCCGGTAGGGGGTCGGGTGGGTCGGCGAGGGTCCAAGGGAAGAAGGAGCCACAGATGAGGGCGGGAATCCGAACTCGTCATTCGCAATTCGGCATTCCCTGATGGTCTGCAATCCGGAATGGCTGTTCGGGGTCTGACCGGTGCGATTCTCTGCGCTGGACATCAGGCGGTCATCGGTATAATTGTGGCTATGTTTCAGCGTGGAGTGAGTCGTGCCGATTGAGAAGTACCGGCCGGAGCTGTTCGCGGATGTGAAGGCGTTCGCGAGCAGGCTGAAGTGGTTCGGGTACGTGAAGGGCATCATCAAGTGGCACACCGAGGAAGGGCATCCGGGCGGGTGCTGGGTGTGGCGGCATCGGGGCCGGGTCGTCGCGTTCTGCGGCCTGTTGTACCTGAACCGGCAGGATGCGTGGCTGTACGGGATGCGGGTCGCAAAGGACGTGCAGGGCAAGGGTATCGCCCGCCGGTTCACGCGCGGGTTGTTCGACGTCGCCCGGTCCGCGGGCCGGGAATGG
>CBDUZK010000143.1:0-5350 GCA_965371675.1 uncultured bacterium
GGATCAACGACTCGACCACCGGCATCGGCACCCAGGTGCTGTACAACGGGCAGTATCACCGTGCGGCCCTGCCGATTGAGCCGGGCCGGGCGATCAAGTTCACGACCGACGCGCCGCGGACCGGGGTGGCGGAACAGCCGCGGAAACCGGGCCTGGCCGCGCTACGGGTCGCGGTCGAAGGCAACCCGTTCGCGGGCCGGACCGAGTTGCGCTACACGGTACCGCAGGCGGGCCGGGTGGACCTTGCGGTCTACGACAACAACGGTCGCCGGGTGCGGCAACTGGTTGCGGGCGAGCAGCGGGCCGGGACGTACCGCGTAAGCTGGCAGGGCCGGGACGACGCCGGGCGGCAGGTCAGCGCCGGCGTGTACTGGCTGCGGCTGAGCGCCGGGTCGGAGAGCGTGACCGGCAAGGCGATCAAGCTGCGCTGACGTATCGGCAGCAAGATGGGTCGCAAGTCCTGGGACGAGTACTTCATGGGCATCGCCCGGCTGGTGAGCGAGCGTTCGACCTGCCTGCGGAGGCACGTCGGCGCGGTGCTGGTCCGGGACCGGCGAATCCTCTGCACCGGGTACAATGGCGCGCCCGCGGGCCTGAAACACTGTGACGAAGTCGGCTGCCTGCGCGAGAAACTCGGCATCAAGTCCGGCGAGCGGATTGAAATCTGCCGCGGAGTCCATGCCGAACAGAACGCGCTTGTGCAGGCGGCCGCCTTCGGCTCGAGGGTCAGCGGCGCGACGCTGTACTGCACCCACGAGCCCTGCATCACGTGCGGGAAGATGCTGATTAACGCCGGGATTCGCGAGTTCGTGGTCGCGGAGCGGTACCCGGACGAACTCGCCCGCAGGATGCTGGGCGAGGCGGGCGTGAGCGTGCGGGTCCTGGACCCCGGTCCGGCTTGACACAATCCGATTGTGCCCTAGCATAGCGGCATGTTTCCGACAATCCTGAAAATCGGCGGCATCCAGATTTACTCCTACGGTCTGATGCTGTTCCTGTCGTTCCTCGCGGGCATCTACGTGGTCGAGCGGAAGGCCCGTAAGTTCGGGGTCGATTCCAAGGCGATAACCGACCTCGCGCTCTGGATCCTGCTCGCGGTTGTGGTCGGCTCGCGCCTGTTCTACGTCGCGTTCCACTGGAGCGAGTTTTCCGGCGACCTGGTCAGCATCTTCGCGTTCTGGCGCGGCGGGCTAGCCGGGCTCATGTTCTACGGCGGGTTCATCGGCGCGCTCATCGCCGGCCTGATTTTCGTGCGGGTCCGCAAGCTGCCGGCAATCAAGCTGCTCGATGCGGCCGCCCCGGCAATCGTGCTCGGCGAAGGAATCACCCGGATCGGTTGCTTCCTGAACGGGTGCTGTTTCGGCAAGCCGACCGGGTCGTTCCTCGGGATCGTGTTCCCGGCCCACTCGCCGGCCGGCGCGACGTGCGCGGGACAGGCGATTCACCCGACCCAGCTTTACTCGTCGCTCGCCGGGTTCATCATGTTCGGCATTGCCATGCTGCTCGGGCGTCGGAAGCTGAAGGACGGTGTCCTGTTTGCCATCATCCTGATCCTGTATTCGCTGTTCCGGTTCGGGATTGACTTTGTCCGCTACTACGAGAACGCGGCCAACTACTGGGGCAACCAGGTTGTGGCGCTGGCGTTGACCCTGGTTGGTGTCGTGCTCCTGGTGGTGTTCCAGCGCCGGAATTCCGGCAATGCCCGGGCCTGAGCGCGGGCTCCGACTACTGCTTCGGGCGTTCGCCGACTTCGTTTTCCCGCCGGTCTGTATCGGGTGTGACCGTGAGGTCGACCACGGCCTGCTGTGCACCGATTGCCACACCCGGCTTCGCACCGGACGGCTCGGGTTGTGTCCGGCCTGCGGTCGGCCGCTCCGTCGGGGGATAGACAAGTGCGGTCGATGCAGCCTGCCGATTGGCCTGACCCGAATCCGGGCGCTCGGGCCGTACGCGCCGCCCTACAACCTGCTGATTCACGCCCTGAAGTACGACAACAAGACGGTCTTCGTCCCGGTCCTTGCCGGTGCGCTCACCGGGCTGGTCGAGTCAGACCCGGAGTTGAGCAGCGCGGATGCAATCTGCCCGGTGCCGCTTCACCGGTCGCGGCTCCGCGAGCGGGGTTACAACCAGGCCGAGCTGCTGGCGCGTGAGGTCGGGTCCGGGACCGGGATTGCCTGTCGCGACCTGCTGGTGCGGGTCCGCAATACCGCGAGCCAGACCGGGCTGGACGGCGACGACGCCCGCAAGCGGAACGTGCACGGGGCTTTCCGGGTGCGGTCCGGTGTCCAACTCGACGGGGATCGGATAATCCTGCTGGATGACGTGTTTACGAGCGGGGCGACCCTTGACGCGGCCGGCCGGCAACTGCTGGCAGCGGGCGCGAGTTCGGTCGTGGGTGTGGTTATCGCGGCGGCGTAGTGCCGGCCTTGAGCCCGGGAACCAGGTTGCTGATGCTGTCGACCAGCGCGTTGAACGCGGGCAGGTATGCTTTGCGGACCGGTGAGACCCGCGGCACCTTCATCCGCAGCGAGTTGATCGGTGTGCCGAACTTGCGTACTTCGTAGTGCAGGTGGGGACCGGTGGACATCCCGGTCGAGCCGACGTACCCGACGGTCTGGCCCTGGGTGACGGCCGCGCCCACGCGTGCGCCCCGGGCGAATCGACTGAGGTGTCCGTACCGGGTCTTGAAGCCGTTGGCGTGACTCACTTCGACGAGCTTCCCGTATCCGCCCATCCACCCGGCATGGGTCACGCGACCGTCGGCGACGCAGGAGACCGGGGTCCCGGTCGGGGCCGCGTAGTCGACGCCGTGATGTTCGCAGCGGATGCGCCGGATCGGGTGATACCTGTTTCCGAAGAAGGAGGTGATTCGTGAGAAATGGAGCGGGGTCTTGAGGAAGGTCTTGCGCAGGGACTGGCCGGCCCGGTTGTAGTAGTCGGTGTGGTTGTCCGGGTCGGTGAAGCGGAACGCGGTGAAGTCGCCGACCGCCCCGTGGTACCGCGCCGCGATAATCGGGCCGTACCCGATTGGTGTGGAGTCGACGAGCCTGCGCTCGACGTAGATGGCGAACGAATCGTGCCGCTGGGTTTCCGTGAAGAAGTCCACTTCCCATCCGAAGACGTCCGCGAAGTCGGCAATCAGCATCGGCTTCGCACCGAGTTCCGTCAGCGCGGCATAGAGCGACGTCTTGATGTCGCCCCGGATGGTCGTCGGAACGCGGTACATGCGCCGCAGGACCATCGAGATGTGGTCCGCGCGGTCGGTGAGGTCGATGCGGTAGACGCGCTCGAAGTTCCGGCGGTAGAACACACGTTCGAGCCGGCCCTCGCGCCGGACCGCGGTGAACGAGTCACCCGGTCGCATGCGGCGGAAGTTGAAACCACCGGTCCGCAGGGCGGCGCTGATGCGGTCGGCGTCGTCGGCCTCGATACCGGCCCGGGTGAGAAACGTGGTCATGATCTCGCCCGACTGAACCGCGAAGCGCTCGACCGTGCGGGTGGTGTCTGTGACCGCTTCTTCCGTGCTGACCGTTACCCGGGGGCGTCGGGCAAGCGCGACGAGTACGAACAGGAGCGCGCCGACCAGCAGGGCTGCGGCGAGGACCGAGATCATCACCCGGCGCGCGCGGTGCGATGGCTTCAACCGTCCGGGTCGCCAGCTCTGAGCCGGCGGCAGGGGCCCCTGGCCCGGGGAGCTGGTTTCAGGTGAATCCGACATCTGCAGGTATCATACGGCTGCGGTTGCGGTCTGCAAGGTCGGGAACGCCTTGACGGTTCGACCCGGTGGCCTAAGATGGAGCCGCGTGCGCTATCTTGTATTGCTGGTCCTCGTGTTGCTGGCCTGCAGGTCGGCCCGGCCGGCCGAGGTGGACCGGACCGAGTTTGCCTTCAGCAGTTATCTTCGCATCCGGGTCCTGGCGCAGACGCCGGCGACTGCCGAGAGCAGCGTTGCCCGGGCGTTCGGTGAACTGCACCGACTGGATACGCTGTGGTCAGTGTTCCTCCCGGGCAGTGACGTCGCGCGCGTCAACCGGTCGGGCCGGGCGACGGTGGCCCCGGAGACGCGCGATCTCGTGCGGGCGGCGTTGGAGCTGTGCGTGCAGTCGCGGGGCGCGCTCGACCTCACTATCTATCCACTGATGGAAGCGTGGGGTTTCCTGGATGGTGAGCCGCGCGTGCCGGGGAACGCGGAACTGGCGGCGGCTCGTGCGCGGGTCGATTTCCGCAAGGTATCAGTTGCAGGCGACACCGTTGTCGTTCGGGACGGGGCGCGGTTGGACCTTGGCGCGTTTGCGGTCGGCCGGGCGGTGGACCTTGCGGCCGTGGTCCTGCGCGACCAGGGCGCCAGTGCCGGCCTGATTGACGCCGGTGGAGACATCTTCGTGTTCGGTGACCGGGTCTGGCGAATCGGGCTGCAGGATCCCCGCGGAGACGGTATCGTGCGCGTGTTTGAACTTCGGGACTGCGCAATTTCGACTTCAGGAGACTACCAGAAGTTCTTCGAGAGCGACGGTCGTCGGTACCATCACATCATCGACCCTGCCTCCGGGTACCCGGCGACGCGGTGCGCCAGCGTCACAGTTCGGGCCGCGACAACGCTGGCCGCCGATGCGTGGAGCACGGGGTTGTTCGTGGCCGGTCCGGAAGGAATGGACTTCGCTGCGGGGGACACGATCCGGGATCCGGAGGACCGGATGCCGGTCATGTCCCCGGGGTTCGGTGCGGTGATGCTGGTTGACGCCGGGGACTCGCTGGTCGTGCTGGAGGCGGGCAGGCTGGAATGAACCACCCGGCGCGGTACGGCGAGCCCGAGGGCGAGCGGGTCCGATGTCGGTTCTGCCCGAACCTGTGCCTGATTGCACCGGGTCGGTCGGGTCGGTGCCTGGGGCGGCGCAATGTAGACGGCAGACTGGTTGCGGTGAACTACGGCGAGGTGGTGTCGATGGCCGTGGACCCGGTCGAGAAGAAGCCGCTCTATCATTTCCATCCCGGCGCGGATATCCTGTCGATTGCGACCTATGGCTGCAGCCTGCAGTGCCCGTTCTGCCAGAACAGCGAGATATCGCAGCAAGTGGTGGCCGGCCGGTACGTATCTTCGGATGAACTGGTCGAGTCGGCCCGGCGTGCCGGGGTGTTCGGTGTCGCGTTCACCTACACCGAGCCGCTGGTGTGGTTTGAGTACCTGATGGACGCGTGTCCGAAGCTGCATGAGGGCGGATTCAAGACGGTACTGGTTACGAACGGGATGGTCAACCCCGAGCCGCTGGCGGAACTGCTGCCATTCGTGGACGCGATGAACATCGACCTGAAGTCGATCCGGCCCGACTTCTACAGGGAATACGTGAAGGGC
>CBDUZK010000144.1:0-5279 GCA_965371675.1 uncultured bacterium
CGGGATCGGAGGCGACAGCCGCACCGAGGATTACGAACCTGGTCGACCTGCTCGCCGAGTCGCTCGGAATCGCCGAAGTCGATGACACCGCAGGGCAGACCCGGAAGGGAGGTGGTCCGAATGCCGAATGAACCGAGAATCGGGGTTTTCGTCTGCCGCTGCGGCACCAACATCGCCGGCACCGTTGACGTCGAGCAGGTAGCCGCCTTTGCGCGCAACCTGAAAGGCGTCGCGCATGCGGAAACCGACAAGTACGCCTGCTCGGACCCGGGACAGAAGGGCATCCTGCAGGCGATTGCCGACCATTCGCTCGACCGGATTGTGGTCGCCGCCTGTTCACCGCGGATGCACGAGCCGACCTTCCGCAGTTGCCTGCAGCAGGCCGGGCTCAATCCCGCGCTGCTCGAGATGGCCAACATTCGCGAGGGCTGTTCCTGGGTCCACCTCCGGGAACCGGTCCGGGCGACCGCCAAGGCCTGCGACCTAGTGGGCATGGCCGTAGCCAAGACCCGGCTGCTGGAACCGCTGGTCGAACGGAGGTTTCCGGTCGAGCAGACCGCGCTCGTCATCGGCGGCGGAATCGCCGGGATCCAGGCCGCGCTCGACATCGCCGATTCCGGCCGGAAGGTCTACCTGGTCGAGCGGGAACCCTGTCTCGGCGGGACCATGGCACAGCTCAACAAGACCTACCCGACCATGGACTGCGCCATATGAATACTCGCGCCAAAGATGGCGGATGTCGGTCGACATCCCAATATCGAACTTCTCACCCTGGCCGAGGTCACGAACATCTCCGGCTACGTCGGCAGTTTCCAGGTCCGCGTTCACCAGCGCCCCCGGTACGTCTCTGAACGCGAGTGCACCGCCTGCGGTGACTGCGTGGAGGTCTGCCCGCAGTTGAGGCCGGACGAGTTCAACGTGGGGCTCATCCAGCGCCGGGCCATCTATCAGCCGTTCCCGCAGGCAATCCCGTCCGCCTACGTCCTGAACATGGATGATTGCCTAGGCAACAACCCGATTGCCTGCCGCAAATGCGTCGAGGCGTGTGAGAAACACTGCATCGACCTCGGCGACCGGGCGCGGGATCTGGAGTTCACGGTCGGAACCGTCGTCGTCGCCACCGGCATGGAGCCGTTCGACCCGCTCGAGCTGACCGAGTTCGGCTACGGGCGATTCCTGAACGTGGTGACCGCGATGGAATTCGAACGCCTGGCCTCGTCCGGCGGGCCCACCGGGGGAGAAATCCGGCTTCTGAGCGACGGCCGGCGACCGGCTGACATCGCGTTCATCCAGTGTGTCGGCTCCCGGTGCGAGGAGCGTGGAAACGGGTATTGCGGCAACATCTGCTGCATGAACACCATCAAGGACACCCTCGTCCTCAAGGATCACTGGCCGGACATCAACGTCAAGGTGTTCTACATCGACCTGCGCGCCTTCGGCAAGGGGTTCGAGGAGATGCTCAAGCGATCCCGGGCCCTCGGCGTGAAGTACATCCGCGGCATCCCGGGTGAGATCGAGCAGGCATCAACCGACGGCCGACTCGTACTCCATGTCGAGAACACGGAATCCGGCCGGCTGGAACGACACGAGGCGGACATGGTCGTTCTCGCCACCGGCGTCGAACCGAGGGCCGCGGGCCTCGCCCTGCAGAAGAGTCTCGCGCTGCAGCTTCATCCCGACGGATTCCTGCTCGAAGCCCACCCGAAACTACAACCGGTGGACGCCCCGGTGCGCGGCATCTTCTACGCCGGCTGCGCCGAGGGCCCCAAGGACATCAAGGAATCGGTCACCCAGGCGAGTGCCGCGGCCGGCCGCGCCGTCAGGCTGATGAGCCAGGACTCGATTGTAGCCGAGCCCTACACGGTCGCCGTCGACCCGGAGCGGTGCAAAGGATGTGGTGTGTGCCTCCTGGTCTGCCCGTACAACGCGTTCAACTGGGAAAAAGGCTCGGTCGCCGAGCCGATTGAGGCGCTCTGCTCCGGGTGCGGCACCTGCGCCGCTGAGTGCCGCTTCGACGCCATCACCCCGCACCAGTTCACCGACGGCCAGATCATGTCCCAGACCGAAGCGGCCCTCACCAGCCGTCCGCACGAACAGGCGGTGGTCTTCGCGTGCAACTGGTGCTCGTATGCAGCCGGAGACACTGCCGGCGTATCGCGCTTCCAGTACCCGGCCAACCAGGTCCTGATCCGCACGATGTGCAGCGGCCGGGTTTCCGAGAAGTTCATACTCCGCGCGTTCGAACTCGGCGCCCCGATTGTGCTCGTCTCCGGGTGCCACTTCGTCGATTGCCACTACATCGACGCCAATCGCCACACACAGAAGCGGGTGGAGAAGCTGTGGGACAAGCTCGAAAGCTGGGGAATCCGTCCCGAGCGGCTGCAGCTCGAGTGGATATCGTCGGCCCAGGGTCAACGGTTCCAGAAGACCATGGAGTGGATCGAGAGACTACGGCAGCACGTCACCCGGAAGGAAATCGCGGACACCAGGCGCATCCTGAAGCGGAAGCTGCGCGGGAAACCGGTCCCGAAAAGGACCCCGCAAAGGAAGGTGCCCCATGCCTGACGAAGAATGCATCGGTAGATTCAGGTGCCTGCGCTGCGGTGCCGGGTTCGACCTGCCCTACACTCCGGGCAAGATTGAAGAGCGCTCCTGCCCGGAGTGTGAAAGCAACAGCGTCCGGCGTGTGAAGGAAACGCCCGAAGACAAGGACGGCTAACCGGGCCGGGAACGCGTGAACCGACCCCTTGTTCCACTGGTCCTGGCCGCCTGCGTGGGCATCACGCTTGCCGGGTTCACACCGGCCGTCCGGGTGGACCGCGAGAATCGTCCCTCCTATGCCTGCTACCATGCCGACATCGCGGTCGGGCCGGCGCTCGGTGGAACCCAACCCGTGTACGTCGCCTTCGAGAATGACTCGGTACCGTTCCTGATCGAGCGCAGCGACATCCGGTTCCAACGGTCGACCGACGGTGGGCAGACCTGGCTGTCGGAGGACGTCCTAATCCGCCGCGGCGACCGCTACGCCTGCTACCCGGACATCGCCACCGGCCCGGACGGTACCGTCCACCTTCTGTACACCGACCGACTCAACGGCAGCATCGGTCATATCCACAGCGTCCGCTCGACCGACGGCGGCACCACGTGGTCAGCGCCGGTCCAGGTCGACGACAACCGGTCCCGCGTCGCCATCGGCTGGTCCCGGCTCGCAATCGACTCGGCCGGGAACCTGTTCTGCACCTGGACCGACAAACGCGGCAGCTACCTGCGCGTCTACTCCGACGTCTCCACCGACGGAGGAAACACGTGGTCCGACGACGTCCGGGTCGACGATGACACCGTGTCGTTCAACTGCTACCCGCCCGACGTGTGCATCCAGCCCGGGTCCAACGACTACCTCGTGGTCGCCGACGCACCGGTACGCCAGGAAGACCGCATCGTGCTCCACTCCCACTTCTACCGCTCGACCGACATGGGCGCCACCTTCTCCCCCGGCTTCCAGCTCGACACCTTCCCCGACCTCTCCCGCCAGCCCCACGTCGTGGCCGACGAGGCCCACGTCATCACCGACTACACCGGCGACGGCTGGGTCAACCAGTGCGTCACCATGGCACGGACCTGGTTCGAGCAGGGCGACACATGGGGCCCGCAGGTGATGGTGACCGAACTCGACACCATCTACAGCACCTTCACCAACGGTTCCAAGCTCGCCATCGACCCCTCAGGCACGGTCCACATCGGGCTGATGTTCGACAGCCGCGAGTTAATGGTCTGGGGCATCTGGTACGCCTTTTCCACCGACCACGGCATCACATGGTCCGAACGCGAGGAAGTCTGCAACCTGCCTACGGTCGCCCAATGGGACCCGAACATCGCGGTCGACACGGCCGGCCACGCCTACGTCGTCTGGCAGGACATGCGCAACGACAAAGCCGAAATCTGGTTCTCCACCAGCAACCTGACCGCCCTCGCCGAGGGACGCGCAGCACCCCACGCATCACGTCCGGCGCTCAGAGTCAGCCCGAGTCCGTTCACCCACTCGACCACCATCCGCCTGTCCGGCCCGCTCGCCGTTCCCGTTTCCCGCGTTCTTGTCTTCGACGCAACCGGCCGCTGCGTCCGCAAGTTCCCTGCGTCGGACATCAGGCGCGACGCGTCCCTCACCTGGGACGGCGCCGACGCAACCGGCCAGCGCTGCCCGGCCGGCGTCTACGTCATCCGGGCCGACGTGGACGACCATCCGCCGGCCTGCGCCCGCGTCATCCTGCTCGCCCGATAGCTGAAGCGCCCGTCCCCGGGCACTTCAGAATACCGACTCCGTTCGTTCGTCTACAGCCGGGTCGCCAGCTTCCCGGCGAGTTCTTCGGGCTCGTAGAACACTTCGATGCCGCACGTGCCGGGTGACAACGCTCTTCGGTCCCGAGTCTGCTATCTGGTTGTTCCAGGCGTCCTGGTGTTGAAATCCCGGCATCGGTTTTCGGGCCTTCCGCCATCTTGACACGAAACCGCTTCCGGTTTATCCTGATGTGATTCTCTGACTGGGTACATCCGAAGACAATCCGGCAGGAACTCGTGCCGGAGGGCAAAGCGGCGCAGGCGGGGACTGCAATCAGGTCTGCCGGGCCTGAAGGAGGAGAACATGAGAAGGACCATCGCGGTTTTGGTCGTACTACTGGGTGCATCCGTGCCCGTCTCGACCGCGCAGTGGATTGAAGCCACTATAGCCGTACCCGACAGCCTCGGTCAGTTGCTTGAGCCCGGACTCTCAGTGTACAACCCGGTCAACCACAAGGTCTACGTCGCGGGCACAGAGAACATCCTCCTCGTGGGCGCTGCCTCGAATCTGCGCGAGCGCATGATCCCAATCAGCGACCCACCGACCGCAATGTGCTGTGACACGGCACGGGGCAAGGTGTACTGCGCCACGCCCGACGGCGTGGTGCACATCATCGACGGTTACACCCACACGGTCAAGCGCGTCAACGTCGGCCGCAATCCCGTTGCCCTCACCTTCAACGCCGCGAGCGACCGGGCCTACTGCGCGAACGAGGGCGACGGCACGGTGAGCGTGATTGACGGAAACCTCGGCAGCGTCGTGGCGACCATCGACGTCGGCCCCAATCCCCGCGCGCTCTGCACGCACCCGACACGGGATCTGGTCTACTGCGCCATCTACGGCGCACGCGAGGTCGCAACCATCGATGCCGCCGGCGACAGCATCGTCGCGCGCATCCCGGTCGGCTACTACCCGCACGCCCTCTGCCACAACGCCGCCACCG
>CBDUZK010000145.1:0-5205 GCA_965371675.1 uncultured bacterium
ATCCGGGCCTTGGCCAGGTCCATGACACATCGGAACCCGAGCCAGGTCGAGCCGCGGAGGTCCGGGTCGATTCCCCAGCGGCAGGTGGTGCGGCAGTACGCGGCGGGGTTGGCGTACGACCCGCCACGGATGGTCTTGCCGAAACCCTCCCAGTCCCCGGACGTGAGTTCCCAGACGTTGCCCGCCATGTCCCAGGCCCCGACCGGGCTGGCACCGCCGGTCATCTTGCCGACCTCGGTCGTGGACTTCATACCCAGCTCCTTGCAGTTGCAGCGACGATGGTCGAACTCGTCGCCCCACGGCCAGATCCGTTCGTCGGTGCCGCGTGCCGCGCGTTCCCATTCCTGCTCGGTCGGCAGGCGTTTCTCGGCCCAACGGGCGTAGGCGACCGCGTCGCGGTAGGAGATGGCTACCACCGGCTGGCCGGGTTTGTTCCAGCGGGGTTCGTTCCAGTTAAGCGGTGCCGGGTGGCCGGTTGCCTTCATGAACGCGGCGAACTGCCGGTTGGTGACCGGGTAGCGGTCGATGTAGCAATCCCGGACCGACGTGACGGCAGGTACGGCTTCGGTTGCAAACAGCGGTTCCTTTGGCTGGTTGAGTCGGTTGAGGATTCGCTCGACCCGGGACTGGTGGATGCCGTAGGTGAACTCGCCTGCGGGTACGAGCACCGCCTCACCTTCGTCTTTCAGTGTCTCGATTACGGGTGGGAGTCGCATCATCGTCAGGGACTATAGGGATGATGCGCGGGCAGTCAAGACCCGAGAGGATTTCAACACAAAGGCACAAAGAGCACCAAGAGGACAGAAACAGAAAGGAACCTGTTCTTACGCATGGAACGTGGCAAACCGGAATCCGGAATACTGTCCTCTGGATTCCCCGGGTCAAGACTTCCGTGTCCACCACCAGCATGGGCGTTGCGCGTGCTGGGCGGCAATCCGGACCGATTCCGGCCGGTAGCCGCGCCGGGTCAGCAGGTCTCCGGGGATAGCGGGCGGGCCGGGTCGAAGCGCGAGCAGCAGGATTGTCCCGGCGACCGCCTCGACCACGGGCAGTACCCGGTCGATGTCCTCGGTCAGCGGCGCGGCTATGATTGCCAGGTCGTACGTATCGGCGGCGAGGCGTCCGCCGGTCAGCGTGTCTTGCCGGACCGTGACGCGTCGGACCCGGGCCAGCTCTGCCTTGCGTTCGACGTAGCGTGCCATGCCCGGGCGCGGTTCGACGACCGTGATTCCAGCGGTTCGGCGGCAACGGGTGACGGTGATGCTGGTGCCGTCCCCGGCCAGCAGGAGCCGGGTTCGCCACAGCCGGACCCGGCTGCTGACGATGCCGAAGTCCCAGTCAAGCCAGGGCAGGGTTTCGTAGAGCGCCGGGGACTTGGCCATGAGCAGTTCGTATGCGTGGCGGCGGACCAGGGTTTCCCACGGTGGTGAGGTTTCCGTATCCTGCGGGACGGTTGGTGGAGCGTCGAGCAACTGCTGTTTCAGTCCCGGTCGGCGGCGAACCAGCCGGGCGAGCAGGTCGAGACGCGTTCGGAACGCGGCGCGAAGTGTCTCCGGGTCGGTTTGTTCCAGTACCCGGTCCAGTGTGGCCGGGTCGAGCAGCAGGAAGTCATCAGGCTTCAGCCCGCCGAGCCGACTGAAGTCAGCGCCTATGTCGTTCAATGGTCGCGGACCAAACCGCGTCCGCTACTTCCCGGCTGTCTTCTTCCGGGTCGTTGTCCGCGTCGTCTTCTTCTTCGGCGCGGCTTTCTTGACCGCCTTCTTTGCCGGGGGTTTTTTCTTCGCAGGCTTCTTCTTGACGGCTTTCTTCGCGGACTTCTTCGCAGGCGCTTTCTTCACCGGCTTCGCGCCGCCCTGCGTCAAGTCGTAGAGTTCTTTGGCCTTCTGCGCGATGTGCTCACCGGAGACTTCGAACTCCCACATCAATTCCCAGGGCTGGCCGGATTCGCCGAACCGGTCCTTGACGCCGATTGAACCGAACGCCAGCGGCTTGCCGTATAGCTCGGGCGCGTTGAGCAGTGCCTGGGAGATGATACCGGCGACGCCGCCGACCTGGTGCTCTTCCGCGGTCAGGACGACGCCGGTTTCGAGCGCGGCGCGGAGGACCGTGGCCGGGTCGAAAGGCTTGAGCGTGTGGATGTTGATGACCCGGGTTTCGAGGCCGAATTCTTCCTTGAGAATCCAGGCGGCGCGCATCGCCTCGGGCACCATCGGCCCGGCGGCGACGATGGTCAGGTTCTCCTTTTCACCGCTGTAGTCAGTGCCCAGTTTCACTTCGAAGGCGTCGATGAACTTCGGCTTCTCACCCCGGTATAGGTAGACATTGGGAACTCCCCATACGAACGGGGTTTCCGGCGTGGTGATGACCGGTGTAGCTTCCCGGGCGAACCGGATGTACTTCGGGCCGTTGATCTCGAATAGAAGATGCTCGGTGGCCCGCTGGGTCTCGAGCGCATCACAGGGCACACTGACGTGCATGTTCGGCAGGCCGCAGATCTGGAACAGGTCTTCAAGCGCCTGGTGAGTGGCACCGTCCGGGCCGACCGATACCCCGCCGTGCGCGCCCACAATCAGCACGTTGAGATTGCCGTAGCAGACCGTGGTCCGGATCTGGTCGAGGTTGCGGCCCGCGGCAAACACGCCGTAGGTGCCGAACACCGGGATTTTTCCTTCTCTTGCCAGCCCGCCGGCAACGCCAGTTCCGGACTGCTCGGCGATTCCGACCGATATCCAGCGGTTGCACCGACTCTCGTCACATTCGAAGAACCGACTGATCTTGATCGAACCGGAGATATCCGCACCGATAGCCACGACCCGGGGGTCGGACCCGCGTTTCTCGAGGGCGTCGCCGAACCCGGAACGGGTTGGCTTCATTTCCGCCTTCATCCGGTCCTGCCGGTTCCAGAAGTAGTCCTTCTTGAATTTCGGCACTTTGGACATCAGCTTCCCGGTTGCCTCGGCCTGGTATTCCTCAGCCTGCTTCAGCAGCTTGTCGTAATCGAGCCGGAAGTGCAGACCGAGCTCCTTGAGACCGTCAACCATCTGTCCGTGGTCCGGAGCTTTGCCATGCCAGCCCGCGACGTTCTCCATGAAGGACACGCCCTTGCCCTTGGTCGTGTTGGCGATGATGAGCGTCGGCTTCCCCTCGAACCGGGCCGCCTTTTCGAACGCCCCGAGGATCTGGTGGATGTTATGGCCGTCAATTTCGGTGACATTCCAGCCGAATGCGCGGTACTTGTCGGCGATCGGGTCGATGTTCTGCACTTCCTTGACCAGTCCGTCAATCTGGAGCCGGTTCTTGTCGAGGATGCAGCAGAGGTTGTCGAGCTTGAAGTTACCCGCTTCCATCGCCGCTTCCCAGATTTGACCTTCCTGCTGCTCGCCGTCACCCATGATGCAATACACCCGGGAGTCCCGTTTGTCCATCCTCACGGCGAGTGCGATGCCGACCGCAATCGACAGCCCCTGGCCCAGCGACCCGGTTGAGACTTCCACCCCGGGTAGCTTGAGCCAGTGCGGATGACCCTGGTAAGGCGCGTACAGTTTGCGCAGCCGGACCACATCCTCAACCGGGAAGTAGCCGGACATGCCAAGGGCCAGGTACAGCGAAGGGGCCTTGTGTCCGGAAGACCAGATGATGCGGTCGCGACCTTCCCAGGTCGGGTTCTCGGGGTCGTGGCGGGCGACGTGCAGGTAGAGCGCGGCGGTGATATCCATGATTGACATGGTGCCGCCGGTGTGGCCGGACCCGGCGGCGCACAGCGCAATCAGGTTGTAGCCGCGCATCACGTTTGCCGCCTGGGCCAAAGACCCGGCGGCGTATTCCTTGCGAACCTTGCCGGTTGTGGAATCGATCAGGGGCATGTTTCCTCCGACCTACTGCTTCCCGGCGTCGGATGCGGGGATTTTGCGGTAGTCCTCGTAGAACTTCGCGATGCCGGCGTCAGTCAGCGGATGCCTGGCCATCTGGTGCAGGACCTTGTACGGTATCGTGGCGATGTGGGCGCCGACCCGGACCGCCTCGATGACGTGGCGGGGGTGGCGGATGCTCGCCGCGATGATTTCGGTCTCAAGCTCGTATTCGTCAACCATGTCAACCATGTCGGCCACGATGTCCATGCCGTCATGGGAGATGTCGTCGAGCCGGCCGACGAACGGGCTGATAAACGAGGCCCCGGCCCGGGCCGCGAGCAGGGCCTGGGTCGGAGAGAAAACCAGCGTGCAGTTGGTCTTGATGTCGCGATCGGTCAGGCCCCGGATTGTTTTCAGTCCTTCGATGCACATCGGAATCTTGATCGTGACTTTGACCGGATCGAGCTTCGCCCATTCCTCACCTTCGCGGATCATGCCGGCGGCATCGGTCGATACGGCCTCGACCGAAACCGGGCCGTCGACAATCTGCAGGATGTCCTGGATGCACTCCCGGAATCCCCGGCCGGTTTTCGACACAAGCGACGGGTTGGTCGTGCAGCCGGCGAGCAAGCCCCAGCCGGCAACCTCCCGAATCTCATCTATGTCGGCACTGTCGATGAATAGCTTCACGGATTCCTCCTGTATGCGATGCTTCTCATGGTGATATACAGTCAACGGCGACAAGCAGGGCTGGTTGCCTGCAGGCGGACAAACCGGCGGGGAGCAGTCCCGTCACGGCGCAGTATAGTGCAGGTCGGGCTGAATGCAAGCGGGTGATGAATCCCGGAGAGAATCTCAACACCGTGACACCGGGGGAGAGTAGACCACGGATGATTGGAGCGAGTGAACCACCGATGAACACAGATGAACACTGTGGCCGAATAGAACGAGCGGAAAGTGCCCTCGGAGGGCACAACACGGATGGACACAGATGAGGGCGGAGGATTGAAGAGCAGCCGGGGACATGACCGGCATTCGGTCCACCGAATCCTGGATCGTGTCCCCGGCCGAGCATCAGAATGCAAGAGTCAAAGTGAGGACCCGCAACTCGATACTCGGGATTGGGACAACCGCCAAGGTCGCCAATACCGCCAGGAAAAGGACCGTGGACATAACCCAATTCCGTTCTCGGTATCGAGGCCGTATCCCTGCTGCCCAAATAGTATGTTTCCTGAACTGTTAGCATTGTTGAACAAGGAAACCGGCGGGTCATTTCTGTCAACGCCTCGCAATTCAATACCTTGTCTGGGTTGACAACCTCGTCGTCGGGGCTCTCCCCGGGGGTATCCCCGGG
>CBDUZK010000146.1:0-5205 GCA_965371675.1 uncultured bacterium
CGGCCAACATCAGGGCCATCTGCAACGGCTCCGCGGCCCGCGCCAGTTCCGCGTCCGCCCGCTGTGCCAGCGGCCGCGCGGCCTCGTTCTGCTCCTGCTTGACCTCGCGGAACGGGTCCGGGTTACCCAGGAACTCCATCAGCGCCAGCAGGAGTCTCGAAGTATACGTGCTGGGCGGCTCATCCAGGCTCAACCCACTCGCAGCCTGTTCTACGTGCGCGACCGCCCGCTGTTCAAGCTCCGCGTCCCCGCCGACAAGCTCCACGATCTTCCGGCACTGCCGGATGGCGCAAGGAAGACACTCAATTCCGGAATGCATCAGAGAGCAGGGTTCACGTCTTCAACTTCTTCTTCTCCGCCGCGGGGAACAGCACGTTGTTCAGAATCAGCCGGTATCCGGGCGAGTTGCGGTACAGGGACAGGTCGGTCACCGGGTCCCCGATCCGGTGCGCGTAGTCTTCCGGGTCGTGGCCGGCAAGGTAAGTCCAGGTGCCTTTACCGGAATTGCCGTGGATGTACTTCACCTCTTCGGTGTTCCGCACGTCGCCCATAATCAACGCGCTCTTCTTGAGCCGCTCGCGCCGGAACCCGCAGTTCTGGCCGAGGAACTCACGGACCAGCCCGACGTGGTTCTGCACCAGCATACAGGGCACCGGGTCGAACTTCGCCGAGAAGTCGAACAGCGTGATGTACATATCCGGCCCGCGCGCGGTCGTCTCCTGATAGGTATCGATGTCCGAATGCTCGTACACCGTCGGGCTCGTCATCAGGTTGAAATCCTCGAACGCGAGGCAACCCGTGTAGTCCAGCTTTTCCCGATAGTTCGGGTCAATCGGGTCCCCGTCGAACACCGCGTCGCAGATGTCGGTTTTCCGCGCGGCCCACGCGATGTCCGGCGTATCGGTCGCCGAGCACATCGCGAACAGCATCCCGCCGTCCGCCACGTACTGCCGGATTGCCACCACGACCGCCAGCTTCATTCTGCTCACCTTCGCGAATCCCAGTTTCGCCGCCATCGCCGTGTTCAGCGCCACACCCTGACGGTACCAGTCCGCGCCCCGGTACGACGCGTAGAACTTGCCGTACTGGCCGGTGAAATCCTCGTGATGCAGGTGCAGCCAGTCATACTTGCCCAGTTCGCTCTGCATCACCTCCTCGTCCCACACCTGGTCGTACTCGATGCCGGCGTACTCAAGCGCAATCCGCACCGCGTCGTCCCACGGTTCGGAGGCCGGCGGCGCGTATACGGCGAGCCGGGTCGGTCGTTCGAGCTTCACCGACTCCATGTTCTCGCGGTCGATGACGGCTCGGATCTGCGCCAGCGCGGAACCGGTCACCGGTTCGTACGCCACGCCGTTCAACCGGCAGTCACGCAGCACCCGTTCCCCGGCCGGGACCAGGAACGAGCCGCCCCGGTAGTTGAGCAGCCACTCCGCGCGCCCGCCCTGCTGCAGCAACCGGTGCACCACTCCGTACGCCTTGAGATGATCGGTCTGGACCAGGTCCATCGGAACCAGGACGTCGGCCGGTTGGGCAAAGACGCTTGACGCCAGAAGCACAACGCCTGACGCCAGACGCCGGACGCTGAACGCCGCTCGCCTCATCTCGGGTCTCCCTGGCATTCCTGGCGGTTCATGTCTATCTCTTGTCTCTTCTGCCTTGGCGTCCTTGGCGGTTATCTTTCCGGCTTCCTTACCCGGGTTCCGGCTCGTCCGGCTACCGCATCGGTGATGTGTTCCGGGTCGGTGATGACTACTTCGGACCCACCCTGGTCCAGGAACTCCAGCCCGGCCGCCACCTTCGGCCCCATGCTGCCGTCCGGGAACTGGCCCGCTTCAAGATGCCCCCGCATCTCCTTCACGCTGACTCGACCAAGCGGGGTCTGCCCCGGCTTCCCGAAGTCCACGTACACCTGTTCGACCGCGGTCGACATCACCAGCCGTTCGGCCCGGATGTTCGTCGCCAGCAGGCTCGAAGCCAGGTCCTTGTCAATCACCGCTGCCACGCCTTCCAGCCCGGCCTCGGTTCGGACCACCGGTATGCCGCCCCCGCCGCAGGCAATCACCACCACACCGGCCCCAAGCAACTGCTCAATCTGCCGCAGTTCCACAATCTCCCGCGGTCGCGGTGACGCCACCAGCCGGCGGAATCCCCGCCCCGCGTCTTCGCTCATCGTCCAGCCTGCTTCCCGCTGCAGCTCGGTCGCCTCGCGTCTCGTGTAGAACGGCCCGACCGGCTTCGACGGGCTCGCGAACGCCGGGTCGGACCGGTCCACCACGACCTGGGTGATAACAGTCACCACATCCTTATCGACGCCGCGCGCGGCGAACTCGTTGCCCAGGCACTGCTGGATCATATACCCGATTTCGGCCTGGGTTTGGGCGCTGCAGGCGTCGAGCGGGGTCTCGGGCAGCCGGTTCCGCGCCAAGTGGGACCGGATCAGCAGGAACCCGACCTGGGGCCCGTTGCCGTGGGTCACAACCAGTCCGTTTCCCTTTTCGACCAGGTCCGCGACCTGGCCGCAGGTCGCACGCACGGTTTCCATCTGGTCGGCGAAGGAGCCCCGCTCCTTGGCCCGGATCAGCGAATTGCCGCCGATGGCAAGCACGGTTCTGGGATTCACAGCATCAAGGATAGCCCACGCCCGGTAGCGGTCAAGCCGGTGCAGCCCTGCCACCCGATTCCCGCTTCACTTATCATCCAGAACGGCTAGAATCCTGTCAGGAGGCGGGCCGGACGGTCGCGGGCGACGCTTGACGCTTCATGCTCAACGCCCGACGCCGGAACGACGCACCCAGTCGTGGCCGGCGTGAAGCGTAAGGCATAGTGCGTCAAGCGTCCCCGAGGAAAGTCCGGGCACCGTCGGGCAAGGCACTCGTGAAGAGCGAGGCCGCGGCCGGGAGACCGACCGTGGACGGAAAGTGCCACAGAAACGATACCGCCCCGTGCTCGGCATGGGGTAAGGGTGAAATAGTGCGGTAAGAGCGCACTGTCCCGGGCGGCGACGTCCGGGACGGGCAAACCCTGCCTGGTGCAAGACCAAGTATGGGAATCGAGCCGTGCCGCAAGGCGCGGCCGGGTCGGCCCGGCCCGAACCGGTTCCCGGGTAGGTCGCTCGAGGCCTGCGGGCAACTGCAGGTCCAGATAAATGACCGTCGCCTGCTTCGGCAGGTACAGAACCCGGCTTACAGGCCCGCCTCCTGCCTGCTGCCACCAAGACTTGACTGGCTCGGCGTCACCGCTACAATCGCCTCAACCCGGCAACCGCCCGGATAGTTGGAACGCAAGTTGCCGGGAGGATCGGACCCGAGCAACGGAAAGGAGACTCTGATGAAACTACGCAGGTATGCCTTGCTGCTGGTGCTGGTCGCGGCCTTGGGTTTCGTGAGCTGCGACAGCGGCCCGGACCTGGCCAAATGGACCATTCTCGCCTACATGGACGGCAACAACAACCTCGACTACATGCAGAACGGCAGTTCGTTCGTCATCGGCGACGCCCAGGAAATGGAAAAGGTCGGCTCGACCGACCAGGTCGAGATCATGGCGATGGTCGGCTCGCTCCGCAACGGCGGCAACTCGAAGTACTATCACATCGAACTGCACCCGAGCGAGATGCCGGACTCGATCAGCTCGACCGTGCTTGAGGACCTCGGTGGCAAGGACATGTCGGACAAAGCCACCCTGCTCGCGTTCATCCGCAAAGGCACGGAGCTGTACCCGGCCGAGCACTATATGCTCATCATCGACGACCACGGCGGCGGCTGGTACGGGGCATGCGAAGACGAGCAGAACGGCGCGGGCGACATGATGTCGATGCCGGAGATGCGCGAGGCACTCGACACGTTCCGGTTCGACGTCGTGGTATACCACGCCTGCCTGATGGGCATGGTCGAAGTCGCCTACGAGCTCAAGGACAACGCCGACTACATGGTCGCCTGCCAGTTCACGATGCCGATGCAGAGCATCCTCGGCTCCGACAAGTGGCTCGCCGACCTGGTCGCCGACCCGGCCATGTCGGCCCGGGACCTGTCAAGCAAAGTGGTCGACGCGGTCTACGCTACCGCGGTCGAAAAGCAGAAGGACTGTCACATGGCGGCGACCGACCTGAGCCAGGTCGGAGTGCTGGCGCAGAAGATCTCCGTGCTCGGCAACAACCTCGTGACTGAAGCCGGCAGCCATTGGAACGAATTCCTGCAGGCGTTCACCGAAACCCACTACACCCAGTACGACCACCCGGCTTTCGTCGACCTGCGCGAGTACTGCAAGAAGGTAAAGCAGATGCCGAACCTGCAGAACATCAACATGATCAAGAACGCGGCCGACGACGTCATCAGCGCCATCAACGCGACGGTGGTCAAGACCACGACCAACGTCCCGGGGATTCCGCGCGGCGGGTTCTGCATCCACTTCCCCTACCAGCAGAGCCTGTTCGACTCCAGCGACTACGTGAAACTCCGGTTCGCCTCTACCAACTGGCAGAACTTCCTGTCCAACTTCATCGGCTCGACCGGTGGCGGCGGCGGGGATTCGACCTGCACGGTCACCGGCACCGTGACCCGGCCCGGTGGAACACTGACCAACTTCTGCGTGGCCTACTTGGATACCGTCGGCGGTTCAACCGCCTACCACATAATCGAGACCGCGGTCAATCCGGCGAACGGCAGCTTCCAGTTTCAATTCATTATCAACGGCGACATGCAGGTCCTTGCCGAAGCTTGGGACGACGTCAACAACAACGGCTGGCCGCCCGACACAGACGACGGCTGGGGATTCTACGACTTGGACGGCGACCAGAACTGGACCACCGACGACCTGTTCACCATCGGCCCGGGCCGGACAATATCAAGCGTCAACATCGCACTCGGAACCGTCACCGATGGCCACAACCTGCGCCGGCTCGACTGGTAACTGAGCCGCATTCGACCCCAGGCCGCAGAGCAATCCCGCTCTGCGGCCTGTTTTTACGCTGGAAACCGGGCGAGACAGATGACCGGTCCGATGCCCGGGCCGATAGCCCGAGCCATACCCTGGCAAATAACCTGACCTGTGCCCCGACCGATAGCCCGGGAGATGCCCGAACCGCTGCCCCGAGCCGTGCCCGGACCGGTGCCGCGAACCGTGCCCGGACCAGTGCCCGGACCCATCCCGCCCAGGATCACAGCACCAGTCACCGGACCGATAGCCCGACCGGGGAGCGCGTAAGTC
>CBDUZK010000147.1:0-5135 GCA_965371675.1 uncultured bacterium
GGTGGCCGGGCCGCGCAACCTGTGGTTCGAGTCCCTCGATGTCAATTTCCTCGGTGCGCAGGTAGTCGGCGTCCGGGTCCGCGTATTCGGGCCGCGGTTCCCGACCGGTGTGTTTGCGGCAGTAGTCGAGCACTGCCGCGTCGGGTGGAATCAGCAGGCAGATGGCTCCCATCTCAGTGGCCATGGAGGAGATGGTGATGCGGGCGTCGAGCGAGAGTTGCTCCACGTAGTTGCCGTACAGCTCGGCCGCGCAGCCGAGCAGGCCGCTCGCGCCGAAGTGACGCAAGAGCGCCAGCACGACGTCCTTGGCCGTGGTGCCCGGCGCCGGTGTGCCGGTGAGCACCACGCGCACGGTCCCCGGTGTTTCGAACCAGACCTGGCCGCAGGCGAAGGCGCACGCAACGTCGCGGTCGCCCATGCCCTGGCCGAACGCGCCGATTGCGCCGAGGATATTGGCGTGGGAATCGGTGGACACGAGGGTCTCGCCCGGACCGATGAGGCCTTCGTCGATTGCGAGGTGGGTGCCGATGCCTTTGTCGATGTCGAACACGCGGACGCCCCGGGCGCGGGCGAACACGCGGCAGCGCTGCTGGTTGGCGGCGTAGCGCTGGTCCGAGCCGGTCGGGTTGCAGTCGAAGGTGAAACAGGTACGGGCCGGGTCGGCAAGCTGCAGCCGGTTCGCCTCGATGTTGCGAACCACGCTCGCGCCCCCGAAGTCCCGGGCGATGCGGGTGTCAACCGCCAGTTCGACGATGTCGCCCGGCCGCGCCGGCCGCTCGCCGTGGCGGGCCAGGATTTTCTCGATTACGGTCGAGCCCATTGCTATTCGACCAGCCGGCCCTGCTGCTGCATAAGGAGCGGGTTGAAGACGGCGAAGTCGGCCTGGTGGATGAGTACTGTCTCGATCACCTGGGGTCGGCCTTCGCCTTCTTTCGCGTGGCAGGCGATGACGTTCACCAGTTCGTCGGGAAGCCCGGCTTTCGCGGCGAGGATGGCACCGGACACCGGGTGCCGGGTGAGCGTGCCCGACCGGCTCCTCCGATACCCGCCTTTCCCGTCCGGTTCGATCTCAAGCAGCTTGCCGACGTCGTGCAGCAGGCCGCCGGCGATGAGCCGGTCCATATCGATTGTGTACGGCATCTGCTCGTAGGCGTCCATCTGGGCCTCGGCGAGCCCGGCCGCGCCTTCAGTGACCGCGAGCATATGCTGGACCAGGCCGATGCCATGGGTTTCGGTCAGGAGCGTGAACGGGATGGCGCGCACCGCGTCGATGTCCTTCCAGTGGCCGAGCCGGCAGGCGTCGACCCAGACCTGCACGGTCTGCTTGCGGAGCTTCGCGTCCTTGATGCCGACCAGTTGTTCGTGGAAGGCGGCCTCGATGTCCTTTGCGGTTACCATTGGGTCCTCACAATGCCGCGATGACGGCGTCGGTCATCTGCGTGGTGGTCGCGCCACCCTGGGCGATGGCGTCGGGTCCGCCCTTGAGCTTCGCCATGTCGTAGGTGCGGACCCGGCCCTCGGTGACGACCCCGGCGACCGCGCTCCGAATCCGGTCGGCCCGGTCCGTTTCCCGGATGTGGTCGAGCATCATGCAGGCCGAGAGGATCATTGCAATCGGGTTGACGATTGAGGGCTCTAGTTCCTCGTACTTCGGCGCCGAGCCGTGGGTCGGCTCGAACACCGCGACTTCGGGACCGATGTTGGCCGAGCAGGCGAACCCGAGTCCGCCGACCAGGCCGGCAAACCCGTCGGACACGATGTCGCCGAACATGTTGCCGGCGATGATGACGCCGTAGTCTTCCGGGTTCTTGGTCAGCCACATCATTTGGGCGTCGATATTCGTATGCCAGAGTTGGATGTCGGCGAAGTCGGCGTGGACCTTCGCGGCTTCTTCTTCCAGCAGTCCCGAAGTCTCGCGGATGACGTTCGGCTTCTCGCAGACCGTGACCGACCTGTAGCCGAACTTGCGCGCGTACTCGAACGCGGCGCGACAGATGCGGGCGCACGCGGCCCGGGTGAAGATACGACAGGAGATCGCCAAGTCGGCCGACGGCGTATCCGCGTAGCTCTTCATCTTGGGATGGGTGGCGAGTGCGGTGCGGACGTCATCGGGCGGGTCGGTCCATTCCACGCCCGAGTACAACCCTTCGGTGTTCTGCCGGAACACGACGACGTCGACCTTCGGCTCGTCGAAGCCGTCGCCCTTGCGACGGATGAAGTTCAGCGGGTTGCCGGCGAACGAACGGCAGGGACGGATGCACACGTCGAGCCCGAAGTGCTGGCGCATGCCGACAATCGGGCTGTAGTACACGCAGCCTTTGTCCGCGAGCCCGGGGTCGAGTTCGGCCGCGGCCTGGGCCCTGGGCTTGGACGTGATTGCACCGAACAGCCCGAGCTTGTGCTGCGCGAGCAGTTCAAGGGTGTGGTCGGGCAGGGCGTTGCCCTTGCTCTTCCACGACTCCCAGCCGATGTCGGCGGGCACGTAGTCGGCCTCGAATCCGACGGCCGCGAGCACCCGCAGAGCCTCGGGCAGCACGGTCCGGCCGATGCCGTCACCGGGCATGGTTACAATCGTATGCTTACTCATCAGTTGCTCCTTAGAGTTGACGCCATTCCGCAACGGACGCGGATTATACATGCCGGCCCGGGTAAGGCAAGGGTTGGCGTATCAGTGGCTGAGCGGCAGGTCGACGGTGAAAGTCGCGCCCGCGCCGAGGCGTGAGCAGACCGAGATGGTGCCCTGGTTCGCATCGATAAAACCCTTGCAGAGCGAAAGGCCGAGGCCGGTGCCGCCAGCCTTGGTGGTGAATAAAGGCTCGAACAACCGGGTGAGGTTGCCGGGCGGAATCCCGGGACCGGTGTCCGCGATTGAGGTCCGAACCGAGTCGCCGGCCCGGGCCGAGACGATGGTCACACTGCCGGCGTCGTCCATCGCCTGGCAGGCGTTGGTGATGAGGTTCAGGAACACCTCGGACATCTGGCGCGGGTCGGCGTGGACCGGCGGCAGGTCGGCAGGCAGGCTGAGTGTGACCGCGACCCCGGCCGGGATGTCGGCCCGGTCGACCGCGTCGCGCAGCAGCGCGGCGAGGTCAAGCCGCTCGGGTTGCGGCGGACGTCCGCGCGCGTAGTCCAGCAGCCCGGTGATGATGCTGTCGGCCCGGGCGATTTCGCGTTCGAGGATAGCGAGGTGACGGGCCGGCTTCTCGTCCATGTCCTTGCCCGCTGTTATCTTCAGGAAGTAGGCGGCATTGCGGATTGACGCCAGTGGGTTGCGGATCTCGTGGGCGATGGACCCCGCGGCCTGGCCGAGGTCGATCAGCCGCTTCTTGCCCGCAAGGTCGGTCCGGACTTCGTCCAGCATCCGGGAGCGTTCGGCCACCAGTGTTTCGAGTTGTCGCCTGCGTTCCTTGCCGTCCGCGCCCGGTTCGGGCGCGCGCAGGACGTGCAGTATGCCGACGCACCGGTCCTTGTCATCGAGCACGGGCGTCCGGGCGGAGTTGAACCGGAGCCGGCCGAGCGGTCCGGAGAACTCCTCGTCGCGGAGCTGGGCCTCACCGGATTCGACCACGCGCAGATCGAACTCCCGAAACCGGGCGGCAAGCGGCGCGTCGAACAGGTCAAGGTCGGTCCGTCCGATAATGGTCGGTTCGGACTTGCCGACCAGTCGGCAGAACGCCGGGTTGACCGCCTGGTAGACGAGGCCGGCGTCTTTGAGCGCGGCCGCGTCATGCGCGCCCCGGAATACGTTGCGGAACGGTTCCTGCTGGGCCTTGAGCGCGCGCTCGGCGTCGGCGCGGCGCTCGGTTGCGGCGAGTCGGAATACGCATCGACCCAGCGCGTCGGCCGCGCGGCGCACGATGGTTTCCTCGTCACGGTCCGGTTCGGTACCCGCGGGCAGGGTGATGCACAGCACGCCGTACACCTCGGTCCCGGCCGCGACCCGTACCGTCATCGCGCTTCGGCCGCGCAGGCGCGGTGCGAACGGGCAGTCGAAGCAGCTCTTCTTCGAGTCGCGAGTGACGACCACCAGTTCCTGGCGCAGGGCGAAATCGACGCAGGGAATCGGCTTGTTGCCGCGCAGCCGGTCGATCACGTCCTCGAACTGCGGGCCCCAGCCGGACTCGGTCCACATCGTCGGCACCCGGTTGTCATCGACCAGGATAATGAAGGCGTTCTCATACCCGCGGGTCTGGGTCAGGATGCGGACCGTGCGGCCGAGCAGGCTTGCCCGGTCGAAGTTGGCGCGGCCAAGCGCTTCGATTGCCTCGACCACGCGGATTCCCAGTCGCACCTGGTCGGTGCGAGTGGACCGCTCATCCCGTTCGGACCGGCTCCCGGTGAGCATGGCGACAAGGATACCGACTGCCAGCAACAGCAGCCCGCCGCCGATGCGCAGGCTGACGTCACCACGCGAAACGCTGCGGTACAGATTGTCGAGGAAGGCGACGTACTCGGAGCGTACGGTCTGGAGCCAGGCATGGCCGAGCCAGAGCAATCCGCCGAGCACGAGGAACAGGACGATGAAACGCCAGCGGATTCTCATCGTCGACTCCCCGGGGCCGGGAACGCTCGTCCGAACCGGTACGTCCGCACCATGTCAGGCCGATTGTAGCCGGGTGGGGTAGAGGGTCAAGCGTCGGCGCGGCGTCGAGCTTCGTCGCAGTGCACGCGCCAGCCCAGGCGGGCAAGCCGCAACGCGCGGGTCCGGCCTCGGTCCGGGCCGGACAGCTCGATTTCCGGGGGCGCGTCCGGGTCCGACTGTTCGGACACGGTCACGCGCCATACGACGCCGTCCAGCCTTACGGTCCCGGCGAACGGCTGTCCCGGTTTCCAGCCGGACCACAACCGCACGAACGGCCGCGCGGCCAACAGGTCGGACCGGAACTGCAGCTTGCGCAGCAGCACCGACAGCGCGATTGCCAGGAGGAATGCAAGGAACCCGGCCCGCGACGCCCAACTCAGGTTCCGGGCCCACTCCAACAGCCAGTCCTCCTGTACCGCCTGAACGAAGCGCACCAGGTCCGGCACCAGCAGGAACCCGAGCAGCGGCAGTACGGCCCATGTGAGTATCGCACGCAGGGTTGGCAAAGGAGGTCAACACTCGCCGAATTGCGGCCGGGTGCAAGCGCGGTGGC
>CBDUZK010000148.1:0-5118 GCA_965371675.1 uncultured bacterium
CTTTCTGTCCGTTTGACCAACAGGAAGCCAATGGTCGCTTTTTCAACAGCCCCAGTGTCCCGGGTATTTCGGGGCGGCTAGGGGGGCGGCTACCGGGGCCGCTCCGGGAATGCAGTAGGGGGTGGGGTATGGTCAGCGAAAACCACACTTACTTACGCGACCCGAACGACCACGCCCGGCTGCTTCTCGGGATGGTCAGGAAATGGCAGCATGTCCCCGATAATCGAGAAGGAGGCCCGGGAGACGGTCAGCGCCCCGATATTCGCCCGCGGAGAAGAAGACTGTCCTTGACGAAGTCTTGCTTGCGGCATAGAGCTGGGGGGGGTATAGTAAATTGGAGGAGTACCGCTGGTCACAGCGTGGGCATACATCGACAAGCAGAAGGGTCGGGCTCACGGGCTCGGCAGCAGAAGGAATTGCTTATGGCGCAGGACAACTTACCGTCCGACACACACTGGCGCAACCCACCCGGGCAGGCTACCGTGGGGTTTCGTCGCCCAGAGGGCGCGTGGCCACGAAGCGTTCTTGGGCCCAGCGTACACGGTGTCCCATCGGACGAACAAGCGAAGGTGGCGGCCCCGGCTTCTGGCGCGGCCGGGGCATTGCGCGGGGCGTTCGTAAAGGAGTAGACAAATGAGCAAAATAGCAGCAGCAGGTTTGTGTTTGCTGATGGTCTGCGGCGTGCCGACCAGCCTGGCGCGCGTCCGCGTGTCCGAGGAAGGCTACGCCGCAGTCATGCCCAGAGTGGCAGAAGCTGACGGCGAATACCTGGTGGCTTGGTACGAGCCCGAGGAGCGCAAGTTGAAGGTTGCGCGCGTCGACCAGCAGTTGGTTGGGGACGACCCCGTCATTCTACACAGTCTTGTCGACATCGCTGACTTGGAGGTGGCGTCGGATGGCGTCAACTATCTGGTCGTCTATGTGGTGCTTACCAGTCAACTTGAGTCTGGGAATATCATGGGATGTGTGGTGCGAACGGATGAGGTAATAGGTCCGTTCGGTATTTCCCCTTTGGACGCCTCGCATCGTCGCCCTGCGGTAGCCTGCAACGGCGGCGATTTCGAAGTGGTATGGCATGCAGAGGCTGGCGGAGACCTTGCCCACGCGTTGGTCGATGCGTCTGGGCATGTCGAGCGTCTCGGCCAGCTCGCGGCGAACGCCGACAACCCCTGGCTCGCAACCGATGGCACAGACTACATGCTGGTGTTCACCCGACCCGACCCTCAGAACCACGGTCGCGTGTGGTCGCACAAGATCGGAACCGTCTTCGAGGGCCAGATCTACGACGGCGAGTGCGAGGACCGGCCCGAGGTTGCGTGTGACCGAGGCAGCTCGACGTATCTCGTCGGTATCCACAACGTCGACAACGAACTCTCAGCCGTGCGTCTCGACGAAGGCGGCCGCCGGATCGGCTCTCCCTTTACCGTGCAAGAGGGAGTCGAAAGCGACTCGTTCGCACTCGCCCACAGCGATCTCAACTACCTTATGACCTGGCAACAGGGGGTTGCGACCGCGCACGTATTCGGCCAGCGGGTAACTTGCGGCGGAGAGTTTGTGGGTCCAGCAGGCCCTATCCTGGAAGAAGAGCAGGGAACCACGGACCACGACCCGCACGTCACTTCCGACGGCAACGTCTTTGCCGTGGTGTGGCAGGAAGTCGGGGAAGGCTCCGAGGTCTACATCGACACAGTATCGCCCTACCAGCGGCACTTCTACTCCCGCTCTGAAGAGGCGACCGCGTTCAATCAGGCCCGCCACATCGCCCGCGATCCGGAGAACGGCTGGCTCCATGTGGTGTATATGACGACGGGCGAAGAGGCTGACGATAGCATCCTGTACACGCACTCCACGAACGGCGGCGAGGACTGGTTCCCGTATGAGTACGTCGGCGAGGGGCAGTATCCCGCGGTCATAATCAACGAGGACCATGCGCCGTGGGTAGTGTACGTGACGCCCGGAGGCGACATTGAGCGAGCCATCCGGGAGTCGGAATGCAACTGGTCGTACGCAACGGTGTTCGATGCAGAGGGGGAGCTCCACGCCGGCCCGCCGTCTCTTGCTCCGGGCTATATCGGCGTTCCGTTGCCTCCTGGCGCATACGTCGTCTATTCGGTCTTCCACGAAGACCCGCCTACCGACTGCTGGGTGTACTTCAACGAGTTCACGGAGACGCAGGTCGGTCTGCAGGAAACCGTTCGGCACACTCCCTCCGAGCCCTTTGCCCTCAGCCCCTGTGTTGCGGCAACTCCGGCTCCGGGTGGGGACATCATCCATGTATCATGGCAGGAGGAGCCGGCGATATGGTACAAGGTCAGGGGGGACCCGCTGTGGCCAGGGAGCCCCGCACGCGTGTCGATGGAGGTCGAGCCTCAGTCCGAACCCGCGGGCCACGCATCCCTCGAGCCCTACGGCGACCGGGTCTACTGTGTCTGGCACGGGCCGGACGAGGAGGGCGGCTTCCCCGGCGATGTCTGGCTCAACTCGCGACAGCTCGGTCAAGGATGGGAGCTACCCGGGGACCAGAGTTGCTCCGCGGGCGACGAATCCGACTTCCCGGTCATGACCACGGACTACGTGTCGGTCTGGCACGAGGAGACTGTCGACCCAAACTTCGACATCTGGGCCAGATTCATCGACCGCCCTGGTGCTGAACCGCTGTTCGAGACCGGAGAGTGGCCGTCGCTGTATCCGCACGTCGCGAGCTTCTGGGAGCTCGACCCGCCGCATGCATTTCACTGTCAGACCGTCTGGACTGAGACCACGGGCAACCCCGAGCTTCCGTACGAGGTCACGTTTGGCGACTACGTCCGCGAGGGCGAGGATGCCATGTGCTACGAGCCCGCCTCGTTCTACGGTGTTGAGGTAGGCATGCCGGAGCCTTCCCGCTACTGCATGCGCAGGGGCGGATTCCGTCAGTACCGGTCCGTGCGTGTCGACTCGGCGGCAGCCGAACTCACGTACCGACTGCCCTACCTGAACCCGCGATATGCCTACCTCCTCCGGGCCGTCATCTACCACGAGGGCCGGGACAACTGGACCGCTGAGCTTCGGGGCGATACTGCCGTCTGGGTGCGCGTCTCCTCGAGGCCGAACGTACCGGAGACAGTCTGGGTCCGCATCCCGAAGCAGGCCTACCAGCGTGACGCCCAGGTCGAGCTAAGCCTGCGCCGGGTCGCGGGTGACTTCGTGTCTCTTGCTGGGCTGAAGCTGTTCCAGGTGGAGCCCAATGGCAAGGGGTATGAACTGGGCATAGTAGGTGGCAGTCCACCAGACGTCATGCCATTCAAGGTCTCCCCGAATCCCTTCTCACACGCAACCACAATCCGTTATAACTTGCCAGTCGCAGACCGAGTGTCAATCGACATCTACGACACCGCGGGTAGACTTGTGCGAGAGCTCTCGAATGGGTATCAAAATGCAGGCACGCACGCTGTCGTCTGGAACGGCCGGGATGGAAACGGACGACGACTCCCGGCCGGAGTGTACTTCTGCAGGCTCAATGCGAACGGCTCGACTCGGACCACGCGAACGGTCATTGCCGAGTAGCTGCGATTCCGGGGGGAGACGTCAGCCTCCCCCCGGGGTCGCTCTTCGCGTCGCTCTTGGTGTAGTCCTGCTATCTGTCGCCTCCTTCGCGCAGCTCCCCATGCGCAGAGTCACTCGTATGGACGCCGGCATCCAGGTCACGGCGTCAGGCCGGGTCCTGTGTTTCGACTGTGACCAAGACGGCCTGCGAGAGTTCATCTTCAGCACCATCACCGGAATCACGCCTCCCATCCGTTGGGAGGTCTGGGAGTACCGGCCGGTCAACCGCTATGAACTCGTCTTTGCGGACACCGGCGCCTATCCATATCCCCCGGGCATCGCGACCGGGAACCTCGCTCCCTTCGCTGTCGGCGACATCGACCAGGATGGCCGCACCGACATCATCGGCGCGAACCGTGAGCTGGTCAACGATTCGGTGTACAACGTCCTCGTAGTCATGGAGAGCCCGGACTCGCATGCGTACCCCGAATCGCTCGTATGGTCGCTTCGCTATGGATACGCCATGGGCGGGAACGCGCCTTCATTCATCACACCCGACCTGGACCGCGACGGCAGGCTAGAGATACTCCTGGTGTCTGGGAGCAGTTGGTACGGCACCGGACTCTGGGAGTCCGCCGGCGACAACCTGTATGAGCTCGTCTGGAACCGGCACTACGTCGGGATGCTCGCTCCCCAGTTCGGCGACTTCGACCAGGATGGCCTGCGTGAATTCGCTGGGGGCTGGTCCATCACATCCGTGTACGAGAACGCGTTTATCGGTCAGGATACGTACGCCCTGGTCTACAGTGATACCACCGGCCTCGCGAACGGCGTGGACGGTTTCTCCGCGCAGGACATTGACCAGGACGGCCGGCCGGAGTTCTTCATCTGCTTCCACACGCCCATATCAGAGGGGTTCACCCTTCTGATGTGGGAAGCGACCGGTAACAACACGTTCGAGCGGACCCTCGTTGACGAGCGCAGGATGGTCGTCGGGCATGGAAGCGGACGCAGCAAGTGCGGGGACCTGGACGGCGACGGGGTCGATGAACTGGTCTGGGCTCTTCCGCTCGGCTTCTTCGTCTACAAGGCTGTGGGGAACAACCGGTTCGAGCAGGTCTGGGAGTGGTGGGACGACCACGGAACCAGCCAATGCGTCATCACCAACATCGCAGACATGAACGGCAACGGGTACAACGACCTTGTGTACGGCGGGAGCGGCAAGACATCGGTGTTCGAGGTCGAAGCCGTGCGGGTGCTTCACCCGGACAGCGGCGAGGAGTACGTGCCCGGTGAGACCTGCTGGGTGCGCTGGCAGACGTTCACGCCGCCGAGGTGCGACTCGGTCTCCCTGTTCCTCCTGACCGATACAATCGTGCCGCAGGGCGAGTGGTTCTGGGCAATGGACACCATTGTGACCGGACTCGCTCCGACCGACACGGTGTATCCGTGGATTGTACCTGACACCACACTCAACGCCGCCTGGATTGTGGCGATGGCGTACGGCCCGGGCTGGCAGTTCGACCGGTCGGACAGCACGTTCAGCATCCGGCCGACCGGAGTCGAGGAACGCAAGCCGCTGGGCGCTCAACG
>CBDUZK010000149.1:0-5109 GCA_965371675.1 uncultured bacterium
ACTCCGGGCCTTCGCCCGCGCCGTGCTCTGCGGCCCACTCGTCCGGGTCCGGCAGTTCGGGACGCAGGGCTTCGATTTCCCGGTCCAGGATACCGAGTTCGGCTTCGGCCCATTCCGCGACGTCGAGTATCGCGGAATGCCCGGTCCCGATTCTGTTCGATTCGGGCATGTGGTTGGGTGTGGGCGTGGTCCAGGCCGAATCCACGTGGGCATTCGGTCCCTCGTCGGATTCCGCCACGGCGAACCACATTATGCCGAGCGCGCCGGCCGTGATGAGTACGGCGAAGAAGGTTCCGACTGAACCGAGGATGACGCCGGCCCATGCCATGCCGCGTCCCGGGCGCTTCTGGACCAGGGCGATAATCCCGGTGATGATGGCCCCGACACCGACGCCGCAGAGGCCGAGCACCAGGCTGACGATGCTCAGGCCCTGTCCATGGACCGGGCGACCGTCGTCGACCAGCAGGGCGCCGCATTCGCGGCAATGACGGTCCCCGACCCGGCTCGCGGCACCGCACTTCGGACAACGGGCAAGTTGGATGTTATTCACGTCAGCAGCATAGAGACGAGGATGGGGCTGTCAACCGACGGAGCGGAGGGGAGAGACACCAAGACACCAGGGGACCGAGACCGAAGGCCGACCGCCGGGAATCAAGAAGGAGAAATGAGGAGTGCGGGGGCGGAATGGAACCCGGGTTCCGCGCGGCCGCGCCCCAGCCGGGGCGGCAAAGTAACCATGTTGACATTCACAGGAGTCCGTTCTACTATGTCCAATCACAGGCACACAGGGAATCGATGAAAGAAGGTGAAGATGCGTAGATTCAGTATTGTCCTTCATTTGATGGTTTTCCTTCTTGTGGGAGGAGTCTTCGCGGACATAATCCACGTCCCCGGGCAGTATCCAACAATCCAGGAAGGAATCGACGCTGCCAATCCCGGCGATATCGTAATGGTAGCCCCGGGCAGATACGAGGAGGAGATAACCCTGAAGGCGGATGTAGTCGTCAGGGGCGCGGGCGAAGGGCTGTCGATAATCGACGGCCAGGACGATGAGGGCGACGTGGTCAAGGCCATCGGCAACTCCATCAACGAAGATACGAAACTGCAGGGCTTCACCATCACCGGCGCGATTTCCGGAGGCAGCATGCCGGGTGGTGGCGGTGTCTTCTGCAACTCGGGTGCCGCACCGGATATCAGCAATTGCCGAGTCGAAGGCAATGACACCGGTATTGCCTGCTGGAACGGCAGCGAGGCCTATATCCACAACTGCGTCATCATTCACAACAACTACACCGGGATCAGTACGGGTGCGGGCGCGACCATCGTAAACAACACGATTCACGACTGTCGGACAGGGTTCAACGACTACTCGGGTTACCGGCCCGTGGTGATGAACAATGTCATCACCGGCAATTCAGCATACGGTATTGTCGCCCCCAGCTCTTCGAACAAGCCCCAGCTTTCCTACAACGACGTCTGGGGCAACGACTCCAACTACCACCGGTGCACCCCGGGTCTCGGCGACATCTCGGCCGACCCGTTCTACGCGGACACTGCAAACGGTGACTATCACCTTCAGGCGGGCTCGCCTTGCGTTGACTCCGGCAACCCGGCTCCCGAGTACAACGACCCGGACGGGACGCGCAACGACATGGGCGCGTACGGCGGCCCGGGCTCGGCCTCAAGCCTGCCGATGGTCGTGCTGACTTCTCCTGCGCGGAACGAGTTGAACGTACCGGACAACACCAATGTTGTTGCCGGGTTCAACATGGATATGGATTCGGCCGGGTTCACCGGTTCTACGTTCAGGGTCAGTGGCCGGTTCAGTGGATTCCACTGGGGAACGGTCGGCTATGACAGCGCGGCGAAAACCGTGACGCTTGACCCGGACGACGATTTCAGGTGCGGCGAGCCGGTGACCGCGACCCTGACAGAAGACATCGTATCTGCGCAAGGTGATTCGCTCGACGGGTTCACATGGCAGTTCACGGTCAGTGTCGAAGGCGGTTCGGGCATGCTGGCAGATGGGGTCGCCTTTGATGCCGGAACGGGACCGAATTCACTCACCGACGGTGATTTCGATGGCGACGGCGACATCGACCTGGCTGTGGTCAATGAAGACATCGACAGTATCTCGGTCCTCCTCGGCAACGGCGACGGGACCTTCGGCAGCCCGACTCCGTACCATGTCGGCGACAATCCGCACTCGATATGCGCCGGCGACTTCAATTCCGACAGCATTCTCGACCTCGGGGTTGCCGTAGGAGGGATAGACAGTGTGGCAGTTCTCCTCGGTAACGGTGACGGCACCTTTGATACTGCGGAGTACGTTGCGGTGGGGGATTTTCCCGATGCGCTCTGCTGCGGGGATTTCGACCTTGATGGGGACCTGGACCTGGCGACGGCGAATGCGGCATCCGGCGATGTCTCCGTTCTGCTCGGGAACGGTGATGGAACCTTCGGCCCGGCTGCCGGCTTCCCCGCCGGCTCCGGCCCGAGAGCAGTGTGTACCGGCGACTTTGACAACGATGGTTCCCTCGACCTTGCGGTGGCGAACAGCGATTCGGACAGCGTCTCGGTTCTTCCCGGGAACGGGGATGGGACCTTTGGCCCGGCGACGAGCCACTCGGCGGGGGGGCGTCCCCATTCGGTGTGCACCGGTGATTTCAGCGAGGACGGCAATGTCGACCTCGCCGTCGCGAACCTGACTGCGAACAGCGTCTCCGTCCTCATCGGTGACGGCAATGGCGGGTTTGGTCCGAGAGTCAATTACGCCGTCGGGACCGGCCCACGCTCGGTGGCTGCAGCCGACTTGAACGGTGACGGCAGCCTGGACCTGCTGTCGGCGAACGAATCCTCGGGTAACGTATCATTGCTGTTCGGCGACGGCAGCGGAGGGTTCGGCGCAGCGGTGAACTACCCCGCTGCCGGAGGTCCCAATGCCGCGGTCGCGGGCGACTACGACAATGACGGCGACATGGACGTGTGTGCCGCAGCATACGGCATAGATTCCGTCGTGGTCCTGCTGAACGATAACCAGCTTGAGGTTGTGTCCACAGTGCCGGCTCAGTACCAGCTTGCCGCCCCGGAATCCACCGACGTGTCGCCGGAGTTCAACATGGCCCTGAACCCGTCCACGCTCGATTCGGCCAGCTTTTTGGCTTACGGCGCGCAGACCGGACTGCACTTCGGCGCTATCAGCTATGACAGCGCCACGTTTACCGCAGTCCTTGACCCGGCCCGGGGTTTCGCGTGCGGCGAAAAGGTCACCGCGCTCCTGACCACCGATATCGAGGCCGGCATCGGGGTCGGGCTGCGCGGGTTCGGGTGGAGCTTCACAACCCGGATACTATCTGCTTCGAGCGGTGAGTTCGCTCCACACAACACCTATCCGACCGGGTCCCAGCCCAGGGGCGTGTGGGCCGCGGATTTCGACAGCGACGGCGACATCGACATCGCCACCACCTGCAACTCCCCGGCTTCAGTCGCGATGCTGCGCAACAACGGCAACGGGACGTTTGCCGCGCCGGTATACACAAGCGTTGTCTCAGACCCGATATCGCTGTTCGGGGCGGACCTCGACTCGGATGGGGATATCGACCTGGCCGTGTTCCACAACCAGCCCGGCGCGTCGCACCTGGAAATCCTGAAGAACGACGGCTCCGGGAGCTTCACCAATGCCGCCGACTACACGCCTGCAATCCTGGGCCAGTGTGTCTCCGGCGCTGACTTCGACGCCGACGGCGATGTTGACCTTGTGCTGTCGGACGGCTGGGGGTCGCAGAACAACGTCCGGGTGATGCTCAACAACGGCACCGGCGGCTTCTCCGGCCCGCACAACTACTCGGCCGGTTCCGCTGCGCGCGGGTGCGGCACGATGGACGTGGACAATGACGGTGACATGGATATCGTGGTAGCCAACAGCAGCAACCGGAATGTCAGCGTCTTCCTGAACGACGGCTCAGGCGCGTTCCCGACCATGGCGGACTACCTCATCGGCGAAAGCCCGAACCGGCTCTATGCCAACGATTTCAATGCAGACGGCTGGGTCGACATCGCGACCGCCAACTACAGTGCCGGGAATGTCGCGGTGATACTGAATGACGGTGACGGCACGTTCGGGACGCCGGTTGCCTACCCGACCCGGGTCAACACCAGGGCGATTGCAGGCGGCGACTTCGACGGTGACGCGGATGTTGACCTGGCAATGACCTCAAGCGGCGCAGACACGATCGCGGTGCTGCTCGGCAACGGCGACGGCACGTTCGGCGACCTCGCCCTGTACCAGGTCGGCCAGACACCCTGGGGCATCGCATCCGCAGACTTCAATCTCGACGGCGCCATGGGCCTGGCCTGCGCGAACTACAACACCAACAACGTGTCGGTCCTGTTTGCCACCGGCCTGGGAATAGCAGGAGCCCACAAGCCTTGCGTCATGCCATTCCTGCGGTTGTACCCGAACCCGTTCCGGCAACAGGCCGGAATCAACTGCGATATCGGTCCTGTGCCCGGCATGGCAGAGGTGCGCATCTATGATGCGTCCGGGCGGATGGTCAGAGAACTCAGCTTGAGTCCCAACCGGTCATTCGCGGTCTGGGATGCCCGGGACCAGTCCGGCCGGGCAGTTGCACCGGGTGTGTACTTCGTCCAGCTCGAAGCCGGCGACCTTCGCCTGGTCGAAAAGGCGGTACTCACGCGCTAGCGGCAGGCCCAGAAGAGAACCGCCGGGACCGCTTGGATAGCGGGACTTAGGCTGTGGCTGTACGGCTGCCGGCTGTTCGCCTCCGTGGAACTGGTCTGTTGGCGTCAGGCATCAGCGACGGATTCCGCAATCCGCCATTCGGAGTTCCTCAATGATCTTCAATCCTCAGTCCTCACTCTTCAGTCCTCAGCCCGGACCGTGGCCCGGGCGGTGTAGGGGACGACTCAGGGGACGGTGGGGAGGACGGTGGGCCCCACCGTGGGCCCGGACCGTGGGCTGGACTGCCGGGTGAACCGTGGGTGGGACCGTGGCCCGGACCGAGGGGTTCACCGTCGGCCCGACCGCCGGGGCGACCATGAGGAGGACCGTGAGGCGGACGATGGTCCCCACGGCCGGGTGGACCGTGG
>CBDUZK010000150.1:0-5109 GCA_965371675.1 uncultured bacterium
ACGAGGCGGTCGCGGAGATAGGTCAGGTAAGAGTGGATTCCCATCTTCCATGTCTCACGGTAGCCGCGAACCTGCTCAGGCTGGCGCACGACGTCGCCGTGCTTGCCGTCCTTGACGTCGCGCTTGCGGGTCGAGACCTGCCAGTTGGAGCCGAACTTGATGCCGTAGGGCGGGTCGATGTAGATGCACTGGACCTTGCCCTTGAGCCCTTCCTTCTCGGCCAGCGAGGTCATCACCAGCAGCGAGTCGCCGAGTATCATCCGGTTCGACCAGTTCTGCTCGTGGCGGTAGAAGTCCACCATTTCCTCGAACTTGATGTTGTTGAAGTCGGCGAAGATGTCGGCCTGGCCGGGCTTCTCCTTCTTCGCCTCGGCCTTCACCTGCTCAATGATGGCCTGCGGGTGGAGCTTCTCCTGGATGTAGACCGGCACGCATGGCACTTCGAGCGGGTTCTGGTCCTGCTCGTCCTTGCCTTTCCAGACCAGTTGCGGGTCGAGCGACGGGTCCCGGGCGTAGAGCAGGCCGGGGTACCGGACCTTCTTCGGCTTCTTCTCTTCCTGCTCGACGAAGTCCCGCAGTTCCTCGGTCGGGATATTCACCCGCTTGTCCTTGTGCTTGTGGGACGTGACCTGCTTGGGCTTGCGGGGAACTCGCTTCTTGGGGGTAGATTTCTTGCGTGGCATGGGCTACCTCCTTTCCGGGGTTGGCCTACGTATTAGCTCGGCTATTAGCTCAAAACCCAATCTTGAGCTAATATGGTCTGATACGTACTGCATGCGTAACAGCTTTATATTGCGAACCTTAGGATCACGGGCATCTTTTCTGATAGCGCTTGACAGGTAATCCGCTGCGGATTATGATCCTTATGGAGTTGGAGTCGGACCTGCCCGGTCCGAAACGGCCTCCCAAGAGGCTCCCCGACTCCAGGCAATCCAAAGGTCCCGTCCCGGTGACAAGAGCCCATGGGGCTCTCCCGCAAGGGTAGCCGGGGCGGTCGCTTGCGGAGTTGAGATTCCTCTTGACACGTCCTTTTCCCGGCCCATAATTCAGATGGATCTGAACCTCGCTCGTACGGGGTGTAGGATCCCTCCGGGGCAGCAGAAATGCTGCCTCTCTTTTTCTGCTACAGCCGGACGATTCCGTACGCATCATTGCTCAATACAACGGTGCAGAGCACCGGCTTGAGTCGTCTGAAGTAGTTCTGCCCGGCGTTTCGTCGCATGTAACTGCTGGGGGTCAGGTGCTGATACAGGAGGAAAGCCGACAGGTCGGCCGCCTGGATGAAGTAGGAGTGTGACGACCGGCGCAAGCTGGGGTCCTCAATTACGTATTGGAGCGGGAGGTTGCGGTATCCGGTGCCGAACGACTCCTGGTTCGGAATTGGGTTGTAGTGCCGCATGCGCCGGAAAACGCTCATGAGCTTGCGGTCGTCGGTGTGGTCAGCGAGGACGAAGCCGCGCTCGTCGGAGTTGGCAGGCCCGGGGAAGTTGTGATGCCCGATTGTGTTCTCGAAGCGCTGCACCAGTGTTTTCCATGCCAGCTCGAATACGTCACAGTCCGGAGGCTTCCCTTGCTTGTCCACGACTACGTTCAAGATGTTCAGGTCGGGTATTGCGGCCAGCACATCTGCGAAAGCACGGATCATGGCCAGCCGGTCGTGACGTTTGATTCTCACAAGTGCGCCCGGGCGCGTAAGCATCTGAGCGGTGTGGAATTCCTCTTTCATGCGTAGCCCGTACTTTCGTCGCAACTCCCTTCGGAAGTCAACGAGCATGTCAAGGCATCCCCTCCAACGCAGCTCGTGCACCACCAAGCCGCTGAGCACATAGTATCGCGTGGGCGATTGCTCGGCCAGTCCGGGGTCGCCGCTCTCGTCAACGTACATCAAGTGCATGTCTCAAGACCTCTGTTTGCATCGCCGCCCTGATCGTACCCTTCGCATCCCACGGGTCGGTGACCTCGACAAACGCCCAGCGGCCGAAGCGACCGTCGTTGTTCATCGCCGGGACCCAGAGGTTGCGGGCGGTCGCAGTCTTGACCGCTTTGTCGCGGCGTGATTCACCCGTGACCTCGACTATCAGGTTGAGCAGGTCGTCTTCGCCGTGGCCGTCATTGAGCCGGACGATGAAATCCGGGCGATACGACCGTTCCTCGCCGTCGATGGTGTACGGAATCTCGAACCCGAGGTTCTGGTTCTTGACGTAGCAGATGACTTCGTCCATTTCCTCCAGCACCTGCGCCATCTTCTGCTCCCAGCTTTCCGTGTCGGCCACGACGTGCGAAACATGGCACTTGTCCGGGTGGGTCCTGTACGTCGGCCGGGTCGTGTCAAAGCTGACATGTTGGGTCGAACCGACCCATTCGTACGAGCGCAGGATGGGCCGGAGCGACTTCCGGCCTTCGGGCGCGGCGACGAAGCCCTGGTAGATGCACTCGGCGGCCTGGTGTTTGTACTCCTCAAGCAGGAGCATCTGCGGGAAGCAGTTGTCTTTGCAGGTCAGGTATTCGGACAGCCAGCGGCGGCAGATGCCGACAAGCTGTGGGAACAACCAGGATTTCTCGGCCAGGTCTTCAACTTCGGCAGTGTGGTCCCGGAAGTAGCGCGCAAGCACGAGCTTCGCGAGCCGGAATACGACTTCCTGTTCGCGGCGACTCTGCAGGTCCTGGAGGTCATGAATCGCCTTCTCGCCCGCAATCGGATCCAACTCGGTCCAGGTCGCAACACCATCCCGGGTCGAAATCGCCATTTTCGTATCTTCGCACGGCTCCCACTTCAATTTCTCCTGCGGCAGTTCGTAGCGGTAGCCAACAACACGCGGGAAGGTGATCTCGCAGGCAATGCGTTCTTCCAGTGCTCGCACGCGGGTCGGGGTAGGCCGGGGTTTCGGGTCCGGGTTTGAGCCCGAGCACGGAATGAAACTGAACGGCACGCCGTAGACCTCGGCGTACTGAGGCGCGAACATGTCATCAGCGTCAGGCACGTAGTCGGTCCGGCGCAAACCCCGGCCGACGACCTGCTCGCAGAGTAGTTGAGTCCCGAAGGCACGTACGCCCAGGATGTGGGTTACGGTGTTCGCATCCCAGCCTTCGGTGAGCATCGAGACCGACACGACGCAGCGGACCTGCTCGCCCAGCTTGCCCGGCTTGCCGACCGTATTCATCACTTCGCGCAACAGGTCTTCGTCGGTCAGCTTCTCGGTGCCCCGGCCCGGGAACCGGCGGCGGTACTCGTCTTTGAACTCCGCGATTTCGCGAACCGCCAGCTTCTTGAAGTCAGCGGTCATCGCCTCACCGGACTCAAGCTGGCTGGAGTCGATGAGGATTGTGTTGGGCCGGGCCAGCCAACGGCCATCCAAGACATTGCTGAACAGCACGAGTTGGCCGGGAACAAGCACGGTCTTGTCCTTGCCAAGGGGTTTCTCCCAGCCAGCCACGTAGTCGTAGACGAGCTTGGAGACGTTGGTGTTGTTGCAGACCACAATGAACACGGGCGGGGTTCCACCCTGCACCCGGTCATCCTCGCCCTTCTCCCAGCGCCGAAAGTGCTTCTCGTAGTTGCCGTAGAGGGACTGCAATGCGCCTTCGAGTTCCTTGGGCAGTTTCGGCTCGCCCGAAACCTGGGCGGTCTTCCGTCCTTTACGCGGCAGGTCTTCCCGGATACGCAGCCACAGGTCCCGATACGTCGGCATGTCGCCGGTCATCGAGTCGTCGGCGACCGGCACACGCGGCACTTTGACTACGCCTGACTCGATGGCGTCGATGAGCGAGAAGTCCGAGACGACCCATGGGAACAGCGTCCCCTCGGAGTAGCCGGAGCCGCGCAGGAAGAAGGGCGTCGCCGACAGGTCGTAGACAACCTTGAGGCCGAGCTTGCGTTTGACCGCCTCGACTCCGGATATCCAGACCCGGGCTGCTTCGTTGCGCTGGTTGGCATCGAGTCGGTCGTCGCGGGAGAGCTTTTCTTTCTTGTCTTCCTCGCGACGGCGATAGCAGTGGTGGGCTTCGTCGTTGATGACGATGATGTTCCGCTTGTTGCTTAGTTCGCGGCAGACCCGCCGAACCATCTGGTCCGGTGTCTCGGTGAACGCACCGGACTTGTCCTGACCGAGCAGCTTCTTTGTCAACCTCGCGGCTTTCCCTTTCTCCCGTTGCAGGAAACCATGGTAGTTGGTGATGACCAACCGGGCCGAGTACATGACCTCCATGTCGTCGGAGGGAGTGATGTCGTGCTGCCGGTAGTAGTTGTCCGGGTCGTGCGGCAGGAGGACGCGCAGGCGGTCTTTGATTGTGATGCCGGGCGTGACAATGAGGAAGGTGTTGCCGAAGCGGCTATCCTGCGGGTTGGCGCGTTTGTTCAGCACATGCCAGGTGATGAGCATCGCCATCACCAGGGTCTTGCCGCTGCCGGTAGCCATCTTGAACGCAACACGGTACAAGTCCGGGTTTGCCTCGGCATTGGCATCGCGCAGTACGTTCTCAATCCACGCGTCGCCGTACCTGCCCGCGACTTCGGTCAGGTAGATGATGGTCTCAAGCGCCTCGACCTGGCAGAAGAACAGGCGGCGTTCCCGGTCAGGCCGCTGCCAGTAGTCCAGGAGCCGGGCAGTCGTGCGCGTGACGTCGCGATAGCCGCCCTTGCGCCAACGACTGACGCGCTCGCGAATCTGGTTGACCAGTTTGTTCTCTTTGATGCGGTCTTCGGTCCACTCGGTTTCAAGGACCATCTGCTTGCCACGCTTCTTCGGCTTCGGCACCGGGACAAAATAGGCGCTGGTCCTGCGCTTTCCGACAATCTCGTCGGTTATGCCTTCATCGGAGAACTTGAAATGGCGGGACGGTTCGACGTAGGGTGAATTGAGAACCGGGTTCTCAATCGTGACCTGTCTTATGGCGCTGGCTTTCGCGTCCTTCATTGCCTGCCAGCATATTGACGCAGGTTCTTCAGTCAAGCGGAGAATCTCCGGCCCGCTGAATCCAATGAGCACGCCGACCGTTTTTCGTTCACTCCTGACCGGCATTCTGTGTGAGGGGCGGCCCGGCCGGCAATACCAAAAAGGATTCTGAAGAAACGGCAGGCCGTCAGGCTGACACGGAATTCAACCTGACGGC
>CBDUZK010000151.1:0-5086 GCA_965371675.1 uncultured bacterium
GGAACCCGGCGGTGCCCTTCACGAGTACGATGTCCGGGTTGGTGCACGAGAGGGTCGCGGTGACGCCGGTGGCATTCTGCCAGCCGGCGGCATTGGCGTAGGTGACGATCAGGGCCGCGGTTTCGCCCGGGTCCGGTCGGCCATTGCCGTTGCCGGCAGCGTCGTTGAACCGCCAGGCGGTCATCTGCAGGTCGCAGTAATAGAGCGGAAGCACGATATTCGCCATGCTGACCCGGCCTGCACCCAGTTTGCCCTGGGGGAAAAGCGGGTCAGGCATCGAGTCGCAGGCCTGATGCATCTTCAGGGTGCAGGTCATATTGGACATGGTCGGGTCGAAGGATTTCATCCAGCAGGCGACCCCGGCTGCGAGCGGAGCAGACATCGAGGTGCCGCTCATCGAACCGTACAAGCCCATGTGGCGTGGGAGCGTGGCAAGGATGCCGTCGCCCGGTGCGGCTACGTCAACCCAGGTGCCGTAGTTCGAGAAACCGGCTTTCATGTCGCCACCCGAAGAGGCGGCGACGTTCTCAACACCGTCGTAGCAGGCGGGATAGCGGACGTATTCCCTGCCTTCGTTTCCGGCTGAGCCGTAAAGCACGCAGCCTGAATCCCAGGCGAACTGGCAGGCGTCGGCCATGCCTGAATGTGATGATGATGAGCCGAAGCTCATCGAGATTGCCCAGATACCTTTGGGCACAGCGTAGTATATCGAGGCGATAGCAGCATAGATGTTGACGAAACCACCACCACCGCATTTTACCACCATTGAGCGGGTGTTCCAGGTTGCACCGGCAACGCCTTCTGCGTTGTTGGTGACCGCGTTGATGTTGCCCCAGCAATGGGTGCCGTGGTCGTCGTTTCCTTCGCATATCGGATTCGGGTCACCGTAGATGAAATCCCAGCCGATAACATCGTCAGCATACCCGTTGGCATCCTGGTCAATGCCGTCCAGGTCACCGGCAGGTGAAGGCAGGCTGTCGAACCGGCCGTTGTGGTTGATGTCCTCGGGGTGGTTTATCCAGAGATTGTCCTGGATGTCGGGGTGGGGCCAGTCCGCACCGTCGTCAATCACCAGGTTGATGACGCTGGTGTCGCCCTTGACTACACTCCAGGCATAAGGGGCGCCGATTTGCGGCAGGTGCCATTGGGAGACGAACCTGGGGTCATTGGGTTCTTCGTCCAGCTTCATGACGCCGTTCGGGCAGGCGTAGTCGACTTCGGCCAGGGCTTCGTATTCAGCCGCGACCGGCGCGATGTTCTGGTCGGCGTCGAACTGGATCAGGTACTGCAGGTCGCAACCGTACTTCATCGCAATCGGCCCGGGGTTCGGGCGGCGCCACAACGGCGCTATTTCGTCCACGTGCCAGCGGCGGTTCAACTCGTCCAGGGCCGGGATGTCGAACCGGGCGATGCCGTCCTCGGTCGTGATACTCACCTTGCCGCGCTGGGCAGGCGTGAGTTCAAGGATGAGCTGGCCGGCAAGGTGGGCTTCGCCGTCCACACCGGTGACGACCGGCCGTGTCAGGTCCGGCCAGGCAAGCGCTGCCGCGACCAGTACCAGAGTCAAAACGAGTACTTTCTTCACCGTTCCTCCTACTAGGGGGTTTGAGATGCTTCTCAGCCGTCCGATATCTTAGGATGCCGTCCCGGGTCTGTCAAACCGACCGGATGCCTGTCCGGAGCGTGCCGCCTACTCGGTCGGGATGTTTATGAACACGTCCCGGTCATCATCGTCGAAGTAGTCGTACTCGGCGAAGTCCTCATCGAGCTTCTCTTCGAGGGCTTCCACGATTTCTGCGAGGAACTCCGCGGGCAAAGCCCCGTACTTGACGTTGAAGTCATCGTTGGGGCCTTCCAGCACTTCGTTGTCCTCGTTCGTGTAGCCGAGTCCGATCACGAGGTCGAGTATCTCTTCACCGAGTTTCTCATCGTCACAGAAGACGGTGATTTCGAAGCGCTCACGGGTGGCGGGCTCGAGTAGCCAGTAGGGGAGATTGACGAAGATGTCGTCATCGTCGTACCCCCAGGCCTGTTGCAGGTCGACTTCGATGTCGTCGTCTTCCGCCTCGACCAGTGCGGCGATTTCCTCGGCATACGACTCCGGCGCCCCACCCCACTTGATGTTGAAGTCGTCGGTTGGGTCGCTGGTAACGTGGTTCTCCGCGTTGGTGTAGCCGAGCGCCAGCAGCTTCGCCAGCAGCACTTCGCCTTTCTCCTCGTCGTCCGAGAAGATGGTGACCTCGAACTCGTTGCGGTCGGGCATTTCCACGTTCGCGAACGGCAGGTTGATTTCGACGTCGAAATCACCGGGTTTCAGGTCGTGGCTGCGCCGCAGGCGTACGTCGAACCGGTCCTCCACGATGGACGCGATTTCCTCGACGTAGGTTCGGGGCGCGGCACCCCAGCGGATGCCGAATCCGCCACGGGTCTTGCCGACCACTTTGTGGTCGTCATTGTCGTACCCGCGCTCCTCGATTGCGGCCACCAGTTGTCCGCCCCGGTACTGGTCGGTGGTCAGCACAGTGACGGGGATTTCTTCCCGGGCTACTTCGTTCAGCACAACGTACTTCGTGACGCAGCCGCTGACCAGGATTGTGGTCAGCAGGACGGCGGTAAGGATCGGGATTCGGCGCATGCTGCTTCTCCTTTGCGGCGTACGGTGGTCACTCGGGTTTGCCTGCGGCGACAATCAACTGCTCCGGGATTTCCTGAAAACCAGAGTTTGCCGGGTATGCGGGTCGTTTCGCCGAGGGGCTCTCGTTGTGAGCGGGTCGAGTCCATCCCGGCTCAGGGGCCGACTCGATAGTGGACCAGGTTCAGTTCGACGGTGCCTTCTGCGCGCCGGACCAGCCCGACGTCGGGTGCTAGCCACTCGGTGTAGCTCAGGATCGTGGAGTCGTACTCGACGATCAGTTCGGTGAAGTCAATCCGGTAGCATTGGTCGAACGAACCGGCCGGCGTGGTGATGTCCTCAATCGCGGCGACGCGGGCCTCCAGCCGATGGAGGTAATTGACGGTGTCGGTCCCGAGCACGATGATGGTATCGGAGTACTGCTCGGCCCACTGGTTGCCTTCCACCAGCGGAAGCAGGTAGACCAGCCCGTAGCGTTGCTCCATCACGTACTCCTGGCCGCCCCGGCTCAGGGAGCGGTCGTAGTAGCGCCTGATTTCGGTCACGGGTGGCTGTTTGAGCCAGAAACCGGGCACGAAGTCGGAGGCGACGACGATGCCGGCCTGTCCGCCGACGGTGCTGTCGCCAAGCACCTCGACGTACATCGTGTCACCGTCGCTCAAGTACTTCCAGACACTTCCACGGACCAGCGGGAAGTAGTCCCGGGTCGCGCGGAACAGGAGCATGTCCGAGCATCCCAGCAGCAACAGCAGGGCAAGCGGCAGGATTCTACGGCGCATACGCTACTCCCGCGCGGAGGGTGAGCAGGTGATTGGTGGTCGGCCCGTCCTCGAACAGTACGGTGTGGATGAACATGACCGACAGGCGGCTGCTGCCGGCGAGCTGGAAGAAACCGATTCCCCAGTCGCCGGTCGGCGCGTTGCCGGTCTCCCGGCCCGAACCGAAGTCGCGCTGTCCGAGCGCGTAGCCGGAGCCGACCCGGGCTTCGATTCCCCAGTCCGACTGCTGTACGAACTGCCAGGCGCCGGCGAATCCCATCATCTGCAGGACAAGGCGGGCGGGAGTCGAGTTGATGCCGGGCAGGTTCAGGTAGTCGTAGGCGACCTCGAACCGGACCGGGCCGGTCGTGTACCCGGCGCAGGCGCCGAGCATCGCGCTGGTCGAATGGAAGCGGCTGAGCCCGCCGGCCGGGTAGGCGCCGGCGATGCGACCGCCGAAATCAACCCCGCCGGTCAGCAGCAAGACGGTCAGGAGAACGCTACTCATCGTCAAACTGTATGACGCACATCAGTGGTGTCAAGGATGCATCCGGAATCTCAACTAATTTCCAGCATTCGCGCTATCGCCAGCCGCGCACGGTTGGCGATAGCGGCGTCAATCGACACCTCGCCGGTTTCGCCCCGCAGGGCCCGGAGGACCTTGTCGAGCGTGGTCAGTTTCATGTTCCGGCACCTCGCGGCGCGACGCAGCGGGTGGCAGGTGACGTTCGGGAAATCCCGGGTGATGCGGTCGCACATCCCGGCGTCGGTCCCGAGCGTTACCTCGTTATGCTGCTGCGCGAGCCGGTACATGCCGCCGGTCGAGGCCACGTGGTCCGATGCCTCCAGCACGTCGAGCGGCGATTCGGGGTGCGATATCAGCACCGAGTCGGGGTAGCGGGCGCGGGTGCGGCGGACGTCGTCGAGCGTGAAGCGGGCGTGGACGTAGCAGAACCCTTCCCACGGTTCGATGTCCCGCCCGGTCTCGCGTGCGACGTAGCGGGCGAGGTTACGGTCGGGCACGAACAGGATTTTGCGGTCAGGAGGCAGGGACTTCACCACCGCGACCGCGTTCGCGGACGTGCAGCAGATATCGGACCCGGCTTTCACGTCGGCGGTCGTGTTCACGTAGGCGACCACGGTGACGTCACCGAGTGCGGCTCGCCGGGCACGCAGGGCCGGGCCGGTGATCATGTCGGCCATCTGGCACCCGGCATCGGGCGCGGGCAGGACCACGCGCGAGGCCGGGCTGAGCAGCTTGGCGGTTTCGGCCATGAACCGGACCCCGCAGAACACGATGAATGGCGCACCGGCGGTGGCCGCCCGGCGAGCCAGTTCGAGCGAATCCCCGATCAGGTCGGCAACCTCGAATATCTCCACCGGCTGGTAGTTGTGGGCGAGGACCAGGGCACCGGTGGACCGTTTGAGCGTGTGGATTTCGCGGACGAGTTCGGGCCTGGTCATCGTTGCTTCCCGCCTCGGGCTCGCGGCGGCTGCCGGCGTCGGCCTCGTTCCGGTGCCCGGCCACGCCCGCGTCCCGGCGCGGGACGGCCCCGGCCGCGTCCGGGTCCGAAGCGGCCTGCGGCCGGTCGGACCGGGCGGTCGAGTAGACTCGGGTCGCCCGGCTCCGGATGCCAGGTCGATGAGTCGTCGATGATGTGGACCACTTCGATTTCCTGTCTGGCCAGCAGGTCCC
>CBDUZK010000152.1:0-5080 GCA_965371675.1 uncultured bacterium
GTGCCAACTCTCAAGACGACAACGTAACCATCATTGATGGTGCGACCAACCAAGTGATTGCCGTGGTGGAAGTTGGAGAAGCCCCGACCTTTCTTGCCTGGAACTCACGGGACAACAAGGTGTACTGTGCTTGCGGTGAGGACAACAAGGTCGCGGTGATAGACGGGCAGGGCGACACCTTGCTCAGGATGGCGCGAGTACGCGGCTGGCCCGGTCCTATAGTCTACAACGCGACAATGAACAAGCTGTACGTGGCCTGTTATGACAACGACCGGGTGACGGTCCTCGACGCGGGGCCGGATACGGTCATCAAGCACATCGACGTTTTGGGCGTCGGCTGGCTTCTGTGGCATCCGGTAACGAACAGGGTGTTTTGCTACACGCAGTGGAATGCTGACACAATGAAGGTGATCGACTGCGCGACTGACGAGGTAGTTGTCCGGATGCCGCTGCCCACAGCCCAATATGTACTGGAGGGCTGGTGCTGGAATCCGGTTAACAACCTGGTCTATCTGGCGAGCCGGCATGCGGTCTATGTGCTGTCGTCAGATGGAGATTCGGCAATTGCTGAGGTGCCGGTCTACGGCAGGGACCTCTGCTTTGCTCCGTATCCGAACAAGGTCTACGCTGTCTCAGGGCTCACATTTGTCATCGACGGCTCCACCAATGTCGTCGCGGAGACTATTCCTGTTGCGGGCAGCCAACTGGTCTGTGATACGGTTGCGGGCAAGGTGTACAGCGTTCACCTCAATGGAGAGCAACTGCACATCATTGACGCCCGAGCCGACACCCTGGTCGAATCCATTCAGCTGGGCCGATATCCCTATGAGCTTTGCTGGAACCGGACCAACTCCCGGGTGTATATCACTGACCACATGGATGACGTGGTCTATGTGATTCGGGATACCACATCGGGAATCGCGGAGCAGGAGTTCTATGCCGGTCCGGTCCGGCCGCTGGCTTCGGCCCTGGTGTCGCAGAACTATGTTCATCAAGAGACAGAGGAAGCCGGGCTTGTTGACGCCTGCGGCCGCAGGGTCGCAGTGGTGGAGCCGGGCCACAATGACCTGGGTCGACTGGCACCGGGTGTCTACGCGCTGGTCTCCGCGGAGGGCGCGTTCAGGCGTAAGATCGTGAAAGTCAGATAGGAAGAAGGCCCGTGAAGGAAGCGGGCCAGGAAACCAACCGAGGAGGCGAGGATGAAGAGACTTGGGACAACCGCAACCGTCATCCTGTTTGCAGTGTGTGCCATTGCGGTCGGCGCAGAGTGGACGGTGCGCTACGACGGTGGCAATGGCTATGATGGGGCAACGGCACTCGCGCTGTCTCCTTCCGGGCAAGTGTACGCGGCCGGCTACCAGGCCGGCTCCGATGGCTCAGAGGACCTGATCGTCATCAGGTATGAGGCCGCAAACGGCGACATGGTGATAGGTACCTACCGGTACCTTGAAGATGATGCAGGGTTCTCTGATGGAGCGGAAGCGCTTGCCGTCAGTGACCTCGGCAACATCTATGTAACCGGCTATTCGACTGATACCGTGATCGACGACGAGGATACGTACTATTTCCAGCAGGTTACGACGCTCAAGTTCAACGCGGACTTGGGACTGCAGTGGGCGACGTACGTTCCACCAGGCAACAGATCTGCCAAGTTGGAAGAGCCGGATCCGACCGGCAACGCGGTCGTTACACGGGACGACACGGCCTACGTGGCAGCCGAAGCCTACTACACCGTTGCCAAGTCGTTCGATGTTCTTGCCGCCAAGCACTGGCCGGACGGGGACAGCGGTTGGGAGAAATCTGTTGATGGAAACCACCTGGACGATGGTGGTTTGGCGGTGGCAGTTGACCCTTTGGGGAACGCCTATGTAGCCGGGTTTTGTTACTACTCTGGTCAAGGTCAGAACTACGTTACACTTAAGTACGACGCTGACGGACACGAGCTATGGAGCCAGTCATACAACGGGCCAGCGGATGGCTCGGATGCAGCCAGGGCGTTGCTGGTAGATGCTGACGGGAATGTCTACGTGACCGGCCAGAGCGCAGGCGATGGAACAGGAGCCGATTACGCAACGGTGAAGTACGATTCCATTGGAGATGAAGTCTGGGTTGCCAGGTACAACGGCCCTGGAAACAGCACTGATGCAGCCTGCGCCATGGCATTTGACGATGCCGGCTACCTGTACGTGACCGGGGTAAGCATGGGTTCCGGTACGGGCAAGGACTTCCTGACAATCAAGTACGACCCTGATTCGGGTGAGACGCTCTGGACCCGGCGCTACCACGGGTCCGGGTCAGGTGACGATGAAGCTCTGGCTCTGACAGTGGATGCCGAGAACGCTGTCTATGTTGCGGGCTACACGACCGTAGACGACAAGGACTACCGGGTTATCAAGTACTCGAGCGATGGAGCCGAGCTCAACACGTGGACCTATGACAGCATCGGCGACGACATAGCCACGGGTATTGCCGTGGATGCGGACCGGAATGTCTACGTAACTGGCAGGAGTGCCGGCGCAAGTGATGATGACATTGTGACCTGCAAGTTCGAGCAGGTGTTCGGGTCCGACTACGCGGTGCTGAGTATTGACAAGCCTGCCGACGTGGCGGAGTATGGAACTGCTGTCAATCCTACGGTTAAGCTGTGGGCTTCCGAGACATCGGATTCGGCCACGTTCGACGTTGTGTTCCGAATCGGGGATTTCTACGAGGACACGCAGGGAGTTACGATCGGACCGGGAGAAGTACGGATGCTGTCCTTTGTGACGTGGGATGTGCGCGAACCCGGAACCCACCTGGCGGCCTGTACCTTGCGGGTCCCGGACGACAACCCCGCCAACAACAAGAAGACCAAGTGGGTAAGGGTGCTGGACGGCTGGCGCGAACTGAGGTCGATGCCGCTTGGCGGCGGCAAGAAGGTGAAGCGCGGTGGGTGGCTGGCGTTCAACCCGGGTGACAGCTTGATCTACGCGACGAAGGGGTACAAGACCGACGAGTTTTACGTGTATGACCCAGGAGCAGATACTTGGGGCGGGCTTGCACGGGTTTTGCCCGGCCGTGAAGGCAAGATGCCGCAGAAGGGCTGCAAGGGCATCTGCGACGGCGATGACCGGATTTTCATGACCAAGGGCTACAACACGCTCGGCTATTGGCTGTACAGCATCTCGGGCGACAGTTGGGTGCAGTTGGCCGACGTGCCGCTCGGGCTGTCCGGCAAGAAGGTCAAGGGCGGCACCGACTTGGTGTTTGTGACCATCGGCGATACCGGGTACGTGTACATGCTGAAGGGGTACAAGACAGACTTCTTCCGTTTCAATACCGTTTCACAGGTGTGGGACAGCACTTTGTCCCCGGCCCCGATCGGTATCAAGTACAAGTGGGACAAGGGTTCGTGGATCGTCTACGACGGCAAGCACACCATCTATGCACACAAGGCGAAGTACTACAGTAGGCAGGTAGAACCCTATGCCCATGAGATGTGGAAGTACGACATCCCGGGTGACACCTGGTACAACGCCACGCCGCTCAAAGGCATGCCGCTCTACGGGCTGCACAATGGCAAGATCAGGAAGAAGAAGTCCAAGGATGGCGGGGCCGGTGCCTGGCTGGACGGGAACATCCTGGCCATCAAAGGCGGCAGTACCCAGCAGTTCTGGAAGTACTACCCGGACGGTGATACCTGGCAGGAGCAGGACACGGTGCCGAGCAACGGTTCGACCAACAAGAAGAAGCGGGTGAAGTACGGCGGGGACATCGTCAACGCGAACGGTGTGCTCTATGCGTTGAAAGGTAACAAGACCCTGGAGTTCTGGCGGTACATACCGGGTGGTGGCGGGTTCTCCGGGGGCGGCTACGCGGCGCGGCCGGCGCGGCCGCGGAGGCGGACCGGTCGTCGAGCCGGTTTGACGCCATTCGTAATCCCGGGCAGGATGCGGCCAGGACTGAGGTCCGCGCTGAGTGCCGGGCAGAGCGTTTCGCTGCCCGGGCTGGTGCGTGCCCCCGGCCAGGATGCGCCGAAGCGGCCGGGTGAAGGCCCGAGGACCGACGTGGATACTGTGTTCGACGTGCTGACCGAGTTTGCGCCGGCCTGGTCGCCCGATGGGCAATGGCTTGCCTATTCGCGCTACGACCCCGAGTTCGGCTGGGACCGGCTGTTCCAGTACAATCCATGGACCGGCGAGGAGTTCCCCATCGAGCAGCCCGATGCCCACTGTAATCGACCTGCCTGGTCTCCGTCAGGCGACTGGGTGGCCTATGAAGTGGACGGTTTCGGAACAACCGGGTTTACCCAGATATGGCGGTCCTGCGTGACCGGGACCATATCCGAAGTGTCGCCGATGACGTGTGAGCCTTTCGACCACTTCAACGTGCAGTTCAGCCCGTGCGGGATGTACCTGGTATACGAAGCCGACCTGCCGGACTTCTCGCAGATCTTCATGGTTCCTTTCAAGGCGCCGTTCGTGGAACTGCCGATAACCCGTGAGCCGCGGGACCACTACAATCCGCGACCGTACTGGAGTGCGTTGTCAACCGTGCCGCCCGGGCGAGGAGGAATCGGACCGGGTCCGGCCACCTCCTGGGATGTGGTGTATGAACGGGAGGATGACTACTTCACCCAGATATGCTGGACCCCGGACGGCGCTACCGCACCGTTCCGGGAACCGGTCGAGGAGTTCCAACTCACGTTCCGGGAAGTGGACCACACCAACCCGTGCCCGCCCAATTGCTCAAGCGACGTGGTGTTTCAAGCCGAAGACGACGAATTCGGGATGGAACAGATCTGGAAGGTGCGGCTGTGGGAGCCGGGCGCTGAAGAGCTGCTGGTCCTGGACGAGGATGCGGACTTCGGGCACCCGGATATGTCCCCGGACGGCGGGATGGTGGCGTGCGACCGGGACCTGTATGACGGCTCGATTGTCATCTACGGGATCGACCTGTACGGCAGGATGAGCGGGGAGCTGACCGACCCGAATGCAATCCGCACCTGGCCGAAGTTCTCGCCCGGCGGAGAAGCGATAGCGGTGTGCTGGGAACTCATGGCAGGCGAGGGCGGAGGCGTGCTTTCGTCCGGCACTGTGCC
>CBDUZK010000153.1:0-5074 GCA_965371675.1 uncultured bacterium
TGAATCCAACAGCCCGACTTGACATTTCGGGCAGATCCAATTCTGAGGAAAGACGTATGTCGGTCCGCCCCTGTGAATACTGAACCGGGTGCGGCTTCCCGGAAACCGACACAGGGATTTGACACCGGGGGCACGGAGAAGAGAAGAACCACGGATGGGCACGGGGGAGTCAAAGTGCAGAGGATGTCCCGCGTCATGCGGAGAGGAAGTCGAGATGCTGCCGGAGTAGCTGTCTTGCCCTTGGTTCCGCTTGACAGAGAGAAGGATGCGTGGAGAGTTGACGGAGTATGAGTACGTTTGTCGAAGCGCCCGGGCCGGTTGTGGCCCGGTTCAAGATTGCCGGGTACAATCTGCAGAACCTCGGGCGGGAGGATAATCCCGGCACGGTCTATGACCAGAAGCTGGAGTTCCTGACCAAGGTCCTGCGCCGGGTGGATGCGGATGTGGTCGCGGTGGCCGAAGTCCGTGAGGAGCAGTCGTTCCATGAGCTGGTTGATGCGCTTGACGTGTACCCGGAGTGGGTGCTGGGCGACGCGCCGACCGAGAACCGACGGATTCAGACCGGCCTGATCTCGCGGCTGCCGATTGTCGAGCGCGGGCAGTGGCACACTTTTCCTGCCGTGATGCCGGCCGGGGAATCCGGGCTCGTGCAGTTGAAGTTCCGGCGGCCCGTGCCCTGGATTCGGGTGCGGCTCGCCAATGAGGAGACCATCCTGGTCGCCGCCGTTCACCTGAAGTCGGGTCGTCCCGAGGTGGAGAATGTGCCGGAATCCGAGACCCCGAGGCGCCGGGAGTTGCTCGGCACCGCGCTCGCGACCGCGGGCCGCGCGTTTGAGGCGGCCGGGCTGCGGTGTTGCCTGGATGATGCGATTGCCGCGGGTCGGGCAGACCACTACACTGTGCTGGGCGATTTCAATGACGGGCCGGGTTCCGAGCAGTTGCGACTGGTGCGCGGGCGGATTCCAGAGGCCTGGAGCGGAGCCGAGGGGAACCGGGGTGAACTGTTCCCGGTGAGCGAGCATATCGCGGTCGAGGACCGGGTGTCGTACGTCGGGTGGGGCAGGCGCGAGCTGTTGGACCATATCCTGGTAAGCGCCGGGCTTGAGGCCAGGTTGCGTGCGGCGGGCGTCGAAACCGACCTGCTGGCCGATATCCCGCTTGACGGGTCGAAGGAGACCGGGCCGGGCTACCCGCGGTCGGACCATGTGCCGATCTGGGCGGAGTTCGAGTTGGGGACGGCGACTCCGGCCGGATGACGTTTCGGGAGTTGGATCGGATGAAGGCAAGTTGGTGATTGCAGTGCGAATCGCAAAGGAGGACGCATGAATAGATGGATTGTGTTCGGGTTCGTTGTGCTCGTGACCGCGGCGGTCCTGGTTTCGTGCGTGAAACCCGACCCGGAGGCGGACAGGGCCGCGGTGCAGGCCCTGGTGGAGCGGGATACGGTCTGGTTCAGCGCCAGCACGACCGTTGATTCTACCGGCACCGGCGGGTTCTTTGACAGCGACACCAGCGTATTGTGGTGGCGGGGAACCCAGACCCATGACGACCCGCAGCTTGAGGTGGAGGTGGTCGGCGATTCGGCCTGGGTGGCCTGGTCGAGGAGGAACCTCGGCGATTTCTACGTGCTGGCCAACCTGCCGACCGATTCACTGGTGCTCTGGTCCAAGAAGGTGGTGGAGACCGCCAAACTGCGCGGGGTCTTCAAGCGTGAAGGCCGGGCCAATGACGATAACCGGGGATGGGTGCTTGACAGGATTTCCCTGGCGTACGGGAGGTCGGATTCGTCTCAGGCGATCAGCATCGACAGCATGAGGATTGTCAGCGCGACCGCCGGCGAGCTGGTGATTGTCAATCCACTGGAGACCTTCTACGGGCTGGACAACCTCGTGTGGTTCACTCCGGGCGAGCAAGTGACGCTCGAGCTGTACACCAATGCTGAGGAGGGCGTCGCTTTCCTTCACACGTTCGTGCTCATCTGGCCCTTCTATGTCCGGGTTCCGTTGACGTACGACGGCGACGGGGTGTTCATCGGCACTTGGCACGCTCAACTGCTGCCGTTCCCGCGCTTCGCGATATTCGACCTGATGACCCGGAGCACGATATTCAACCCGGACGCACCGTATGACTTCTGCGGCTGGTTGTTTCCGTACACGATCAAGACTGCCGACTAGGCGGCCACGTACGTTTCTCACGAGGGGGCTTCGCGCCCCCTCGTTCTTTCCTGACGCGGTGCTGGTGTTGACCGGTCAGGGCGCGAGGCTATACTCGCCCCTATGAAAGGTGTAGTACTGGCCGGTGGATTGGGGACGCGCCTGCTTCCCCTGACCAAGATCACCAACAAGCATCTGCTTCCGGTCTACGACCGGCCGATGGTCTTCTACCCGATTGAGAAGCTTGTGCTGGCCGGGATTGATGAAGTGATGCTGGTGACCGGCGGCGACTTCGCCGGTGATTTCCTGCGGCTGCTGGAGAACGGCCGGGAGTTCGGTCTGCGCCGGATTCACTACACGTACCAGCAGGGCTCGGGCGGGATTGCGGCCGCGCTGGCGCTGGCAGAGGATTTCGTCGAAGATGACCGGTTGGTGGCAATCCTGGGTGATAACCTGTTCGAGGAAGACCTGACTCCCTATGTCCGGCGGTTTGCCGAGCAGGGCGAAGGCGCGCGCATCCTGCTTAAGGAAGTCGAAGACCCGGAGCGGTTCGGGATTGCAGCCGTGCGTGACGGGAAAGTCACCGGGATTGTGGAGAAGCCGGAGAACCCGGCGAGCCGGCTCGCGGTTACCGGGTGCTACATGTACGATTCCGCGGTGTTCGATATCATCCGGACTCTCGAGCCGTCCGGCCGGGGCGAGCTGGAAATCACGGACGTGAATAACGCGTATCTCAAACAGGGGAAGCTGCATTCCGATGTCCTGACCGGCTGGTGGCAGGATGCGGGTTCCTCGTTCGAAGCCTACGCCAAGGCGCAGTCGCTGGCCCGGACGCGGCGGTCGGCCGCCGGCAAGTGAAGCGGCTGCTGCTTGTTGATGGCCACTCGGTAGCCTACCGCAGCTACTTTGCTTTCATCCGGGACCCGCTCCGCAATTCCAAAGGGCAGAATACCTCGGCGGCATACGGGTTCGCGAACATGCTGCGGAAGCTGTTCCGTGACCTCGGGCCGACTCACTGTGCGGTTGTGTTTGATGCGCCGGGCCGGACGTTCAGGCACGAGCAGTACGAAGACTACAAGGCCCATCGCCCCTCGACGCCGGACGAACTGGTGGAGCAGTTGCCCTTGATCAAGGAACTGGTTGCCGCGTGGGGTGTTGTCAGTTTCGAGGTCGTCGGGGTCGAGGCGGACGATGTGATCGGAACGCTTGCCCGGCGGATGGCCGGACCGGGATGTGAGGTTGTCATTGCGACGTCCGACAAGGACATGCTTCAGCTTGTCGACGGAACCACGGTGACCTACGATCCGTGGAAGCGAACCAGGTTCGGGCCGGAGGAAGTCCGGCAGAAGCTCGGGGTCGGCCCGGAGCAGGTTGTGGACTATATGGCGCTCACCGGGGATTCGGTTGACAACGTGCCGGGCGTGCCGGGTATCGGACCGAAGCGGGCGCGGGCAGTCCTCGAACGGCATGGTTCGCTGGACGTCGCGCTCGAAGAAGTCGAGAACGTCAGACGGAATTGGGACCTGGCGTTGCTCAGTCGAGAACTGGTTCGGATTCGGACCGATGTTGAGCTGGCGACCGACTTCGAGCAGCTTGAAGTGCACGGTCCTGACAAGGAGCGACTCCGCGCCATCCTCGAGCGGCTCGAGTTCCACGGGATGTTGAAGGACATGTGCGGGGCGGGAGCGCGGCAGGTTGTGGAGGGGGAATTCGACCCGGTCGGGCTGGCTGCGGCAGGCGCAATTGCGCTCGCGCACGACGAGGAGCACGGGTGGTGGGTTTCCAGCGGGGACGGGCGGGCGATGCCGGTTCCCGACCCGGTGCCGGAATACCTGGGTTCGCTGCTGGAAGACAGCCGGGTCATGAAGGTCGCCGGTAGTCTCAAGCGGCTATTGTCCGGGCTGCAGGTTTCGGGCGGGCGCGTTGGACCGCCGTTGTTCGACGTCGGCGTTGCCGCCTGGCTGGTCAATCCGAACCGGCGCAGCTATGCCCTGGCCGATGTGGCGGCCCAGGTGCTCGGCAGGTCCACCGAGCAGTTGAGTCCGGCGCAGGAGACGGTGCTGGCGATGGAGCTGCGGCAGGCGCTCGATCCGCAGTTGGATGAGCTGGGAGTACGGGCGGTGTTCGAGGAACTCGAGATGCCGCTGCTGCCGATCCTGGCGGATATGGAGGCACGCGGCGTGCGGATCGATGTCGAGCATTTCGGTCGACTCGACCGGGAACTCTCCGATGAGATACGCGAAACCGAGCAGGTGATATGGGGACAGGTGGGGATTGAATTCAACGTCGGCTCGCCGAAACAACTGGCCGAGGTGTTGTTCGAGCGGCTGGGTCTGCCGAAGGGCAAGAAGACGAAGACCGGGTATTCGACCGGTTCGGCCGTACTAACACGGCTGCGTGATGCGCACCCGGTCGTCCCGCTGGCACTCAGGTATCGCGAGCTGTCGAAACTGTGCGGGACCTACGTGCGACCGATGCTTGAGTCCGTGAATGCCGGGACCGGTCGGATCCACGCCCATTTCAACCAGACCGGCGCGGCCACCGGGCGGCTCTCTTCTTCGGGCCCGAACCTGCAGAGCATCCCGATCCGTACCGATCTCGGCCGGCGCATCCGGCGCGGGTTCGTGGCGGCGCCGGGCAACGTCCTGATTTCGGCTGATTACTCCCAGGTTGAACTCAGGGTGCTGGCGCACGTGTCAGAGGATTCGGCACTGCGGGAAGCGTTCGCGCGCGGCGATGACATTCACGTCCAGACGGCCGCGACCATCTTCGAGACCAGTCCGGCTGACGTCTCCGCCGAACAGCGACGGATGGCGAAGGTCGTTAACTACGGACTGATCTATGGCATGGGTGATTTCGGGCTGTCATCGCGGATGGGGATATCACTTGACCGGGCACGCGCGTTCCTTGATGACTACATG
>CBDUZK010000154.1:0-5000 GCA_965371675.1 uncultured bacterium
TGAACAGCTAGCCGGCGATTCTCCCCTGGTTGAACCGGACCGCGTACGGGCCGTGGTACGACCAGTAGGTCTGCGTTTCCTTCGAGTAGTTGGCGTCGGCGATGGCCGCGAACCAGTTGCCGACGAACAGCCCACCCTTGAAAGGGACGATCTTTCCACCTTTGCGGAGCTCGCCGAGCCGGACTTCGACCGCGAATTCGCCCGAGGCGTCATCGACGTTGAAGTCGGAGAAGGTCCTGATTGCCACGCAGTCGCCGCAGAGGAGATCGCCGACACCGGTCGGACCGGCCGGGACAACGCTATTGCCTCGTGGTCCGGGTGGCGTCGCTCCTTTTTCCATGAGCCCGAGATAGTGATAATAGCGACGGCCGCCGAGCAGGCCGGCCCAGTTGCCGTCCTGCGCGAGCACGACTTGCCGGGTCGGCGTGCCGTCGAAATCGGACAGGCTCCGGCTTTCCAGGCCCAGGGGCAGGAACGGGTCCGAGGTGAGGGTGAACGGTTCTCCTTTGAGTTTCGTGTCCCCGGTGATTGGCTCGCCGTCCGAGTGCTTCGAGGTCTTTTCGTGGACGCTGCGGGCACTCGCGTGGAACCCGAGCGGGTTGCCGCTGAGCGACAGCACGTCGGCCGCCGCTTCGCCGAGGAGCACGACCGGGCCCTGCCAGTCCTGTGGCGGGCCGGCGAGCGCGATGTCGCGGGCGATTGTGCCGCAGCCGGCGACGATTTCACGCGGGTCGAACGCGGCCAGGTTCCGGGCGGCGAGGCGTGCGGTGTGCTCGCCGACTTTGTCGTCCGCGGGACGCGCGAGGAAACAGGCTTCGGCGTTGATGCGCGTGGCCGCGTATTCGAGTTCGATGCCGGAACTGGTCTCGAACCGGGCGTGAGTGCGGCGGATGAACAGCTCGAGGTTGGAGACGTCCACCTGCTCCAGGTCGGCCGCGGCCCGGACGATGCCGTCGTTGAACTCCTGGGCCTTTTGGATGAGCGCCGCCTGATCGAGGTCGAGTATCTCCGGGTCGGCAATCTCGACTGATTCGTACCGGTCGTCGGGACCGGGCAGGGGGAAGGGTTCGTTCTTCTGGCTGCGCGCGCCGGCAACCAAAGCGTCGACTGTCTGCTTGAGTGCGTCGTCGGTGTCGGACGTGACCTGGCCGATGGCATTGCCGCGCCAGGTGTGGCCATCGGACTCGTGCTCGCAGTAGACCGTGAGGTACAGGGTTTCCGCCGGGGTCGTGATGACCTCGCGCGGGTGGGGGTTGGGTTCGGATGCGAATCGGCCGTTCTTAACCGTGTAGATGCCGGGCAGGCGGATGATGGTGGTTTCTTCGCTGAGTCTGCGGGTGAGTTGCCATGCGCTGATGCCATCGGCCCGGTTCAGGAAGTCACGGATGCGTTCAAGGTTCATGGTGTCCTCCTAGCCGAGCTTCATGCGACAGCGAATCCAGGGGCCGCCGGTTGTGGTCCGGACCCATTCCTTGTGGCCTTTGCCGCACATGCCCGCGGATTCGAGGTCGAGCTCGGTGCCGACCGCGTCCACGCTCGCGAGCACATCCGGCACGTAGCCGGTCACGCCGACCTGGTAGAAGCAGCGGTCGGTGAGTTTGCCGGCCTTGATTTCGCGGCCGCGCATCGCCTGGAGTTGAACGCCCCAGCCGAGCGGATCTTCCATGCCGGACGTCAGTTTCTCAAGCAGGATGCCCGATTCGGTCGAGGTGAGCATTTCGTCCCTGGTCATGCCGCCTTGTTCTTTGGGTCGCGGCTCGAAGTAGGTATTGGTCATCCGCGCATAGACCGGGTGGTTCCAGCTTTCGAGCCGCCCCGAGGCCGACTGCTTCAGGCCCGGGATGCGGTCCTTCATCATCAGGTAGGAATACCGGTCGCACATCATCGTCGGCTGGAGGATGCCGTCCCGGACGAGCACAATCGGCTCGTCCGCGACCACTCCGTCGTCGGAGAAGAAGATCGAGCCGTTGCAGCCGGGCAGACCCGGGAAGTCGGTGATGTTGACCAGGTCGGATCCGACCCGCTTGCCGATGTAGAACATCGCCCGCGCCGCACCGCGCATCATGGTGTCCACTTCGCAGCCGTGACCGAAGGATTCGTGGGCCAGAGTGCCGGCGATATCCGGGTCGAGCACGCAGGTGTACTCACCCGGCGCGATTTTGTCCGCGTCGAGGTTGGCGAGGGTGTCGTCCGCGACCTTGTGGAGCCATGGTTCGTCGACATCCGCGACCGCTTCCCAACCGGTGCCGACTTTGTAGTCGTAGTTCTGGACCTGCTTCTTGCCGTCGCTGGCGACCGTCACACAGAACAGCAGCGTGCGCAGCGAGTCGGCGGAAAGCAGGCGCGGTCCGTTGCAGAACAGGCGGTACTCACGGTCGGTGACGCAGATGGCGCGCACCATGACGAGGCGTGGGTCGCGGTCCTTGATTCCGCTGTAGATGCGCGCGCACAGGTCCTGTCGTGTCCGGGCATCGATGGTGGCCGGGTCCTGCTTGTACTTGCTTGCGTAGTGACGGTCGAGTTCCGGTTCCGGGTCGGGCACCGGGCCGTCCTTGACCGTGACCGAAGTCGCGAGGTCGCGGGTGAGCCGGAGCAGGTGGTCCCGGTTGTCGAGCCGGTTGGTCGCGACCGAGTGCTAGGTTGCGCCGTCCCATACCGAGATGCGGATGCCGGGGTTGGGCGGGGTCGGGTTGACGATTTCCTCGCTTGGCGACTTGATGACCTGGAGCCCGCCCTGCTGAGTGACTAGCGCACAGGCGTACGGGACGTGCCGACGCGCTTCGGCTACCAGGTCGGGCAGGAATTGCTTCAATTCGAGCAGCTCGGACGGAAACGTGCTTTTCATGGGCACCTCTTTCATGGCGAGGATACCGGGCATGTCGGCGGTTTCAAGGTCGTACGTCGGGACGGGTTGTGCGGTCGGGCAGAATTATGCGGAGCCTGCATCCCGGGGAGCAGGGCCGGGTACGGTTTCGCGGCCGGCCATGTGGCCGTGCTGCTGGTACTGTTGGAACAGTCTTCCCCAGGAGGTCTCGGCCCGCCACTTCTCGTAGATCCCGCGGTCCTTGAGCGGCCAGTGAATCATGTCGTGGTTGAACTCGGAAATGAATATCGGGATGTTAACCAGCCAGGTGCGGAAGATGAGTTTCTGGAGGAACTTCGTCGGGCCGTACCACGAGAGCCAGCCGAGGAACTTGTGGAAGCTGCGGCCAACCGAGAAGTTCCAGTTCTCACCGGACACGTCGTCGCCGACCAGCTCGATGTCGCGCACGTCGCCGACCCCGAGTCCTTTCTCGTGCGCGATGCGGATGTAGCCGATGGAGAGCGGGTCGAAGCCCATCATCTTCGCCGCAATCGCGTCGATGGCGACCTGGTCGCCGGATGCGAGGATGACGTTCTTCACGTGCGGCTCCATCGTACGTGGGCCCGGGCCGTTCCCGGCGGTGGTGCCGTCCATGACCGCGAAGATGCCGGGGTGGATTTCACGCTGGATGCGGAGCAGGTCGACCAGGGTTTCGTGAATCCAGGTGTGCGTGTAGTGGCGATAGGTCGAGAGCAGGCCGCCGAAGGCGTTCTTCATCGCCCCGGTGGTGGTCGTGTAGATGTGGCACTTGGTTGTGGGCAGGTGGACGATGTTCTTGCCGAAGAAGTAGTCCGGGATGCGGATGCCATCCGGGTAGATGTCGTGCAGCACGAGCAGGTCGGCCTTCGGCTCGAACGGTATCCACTTCATATCCGCGGCTTTGAAGTTGTAGAGAACCGGCAGGTCGTAGTGCCGGAAGATCGGGACGTAGCCGTTCAGGTCCTCGCCCTTGTGGGTGTCGATGACCACCGTCTTATTCTGGACGCAGGAGAGATCGGTGAGCCCGAGGTCGCGCAGGCCGAGGATGGTCCCTTCCAGTTGCCAGGGCGTGGTGTTTGCCGCGGGTGCGGGGAAGTGCCAAGAGATATTGTCTTTGAGGATGGTAGTGGCTTTCGGGTCGAGGCACTCGGCTGCCCCGCCGAGCTTCAGGAGCCGGCGGTAGTCGTCGAGCACGGTTTCCGGGCGGGTGCGGAGAACGGCAACTTTGACTTTCATGGCAGCGGGATTATATCCCGCGCACTCGTGCTTGGCAACCGGGGCGGGCGGGCGGAGTGCGCCAGTAGTCCTGCCCCAGAGGAGGGACATCGCTCCGGAAGCGGCGTGGGCAGGGGGATGAAACCCGACATGGGGATTCCCCGCAAGAGCACAAAGAGAGGGCAAAGGGCAGAGCAAGGATGGCGGGAGCGGGCTACGGCTTGACGCCGGGAAGGCCCACCGATATACTGACATGTATTATGTGGACAATGACAAGCTGGAAGTCGAAGCGGAGGATTCGATGCTGAGCGACTCCCGGATTGTGAAACTGCTCGAGATGATCGCCGGCAGCGAGGCCGCGGCGATCGAGCCGGTGTTCGCGCCACGATCGGACGGTTGGGTTGCCTATCCAGAGGTGGAGGAGCAACTCGGAATCGACGTGTACTGCGCAACCCGCCTGCTCGGCGACCTGCATCGACTCGGCTACCTGCGGCGCGAGTTCCACGACAAGATCCAGTTCTGCCCCGCGTGCAACTCCCAGGACCTGAAGCTGGTAAGCCTGTGTCCGAATTGTCATTCCCGATTCCTCCTGCGCCGCCGCCTGGTCGAGCACAAGAGCTGTGGCTATACCGGGTCAGAGGATGAGTTTGCCCGCAATGGCGTCCACGCCTGTCCGAAGTGTCGCGTGGAGCTGGTCCTGGCGGGCGCTGACTACGAGAACAAGGGCATCCGCTACGTGTGTGGTGACTGCAACGCGACGGTGGAACAGCCGGACGAAGAATGGGCATGCAGTTCCTGTCGGCGCAGCTTCGGGAAGATGGATCTGCGGGAAGAGGTGTTGTACCGGTACCGCGTGAACGAGGCCCAGGTCGCGCGGCTGCGGGTGGAGCGGATTCCGAAGAGCCGGGTGCGCGATTTCCTGGCGCGGGAGGGTTACGATATC
>CBDUZK010000155.1:0-4958 GCA_965371675.1 uncultured bacterium
AATCCGGGTAACGAATGACAGGTGAATAACTTAGCCGAACAATGCGATTACGCTCCATGATAACATATGTTATCATGAGGTCCGAGGAAATTCCGGCTGAAACACGTACTTACGACGTTTCGCTTCCCGGCTGGATCGTTGAGGAATCGCGAATTCTGAATGACGACTGCCGAATTGCGGAGCATACCACAGACGGCTGGCGGCTAACAGCTAACGGCTGACCGCCCTTCCGCGAAACCACTGGGACAGTCCCTTGCTGGTACAGTCCCGGGTTTCGCCTCCTCCCTCCTCATTCCTCACTCCTCCATCTTCACTCCTCTCCGCCCCCTTCCCGGGGCTGTCCTTGTCTTGACAAGCCCTGTCGCAGGCCTACTGTTTTGCCTGCCTGTCTGGCAAACGTAAGGAGCTGCTATGTTTGACAAGCTGAAGGCGATTCTCGCCCAAACGGACGCGGATTACGCCGACATCCGGTACGAAGTGAAGAAAGAGACAAAAGCCTCTTTCAGCGGCAGGGAATTGACCGGCATGAGTTCGAGCTCGACCGACGGCCACGTCGTGCGCGTGCTGAAGGACGGCGGGTTCTCATCGGTCGCGTTCACCCGGTTCGAGGACGCGGAGCGGGCACTCGCGACCGCGACCGAGAACGCGGTCCTTATCAGCAAGCGTACGAAACAGCCGGTGGAGTTTGCACCGGTCGAGGTCGTGCGCGAGGAAGTCGAGCCGGTGCTGGACGAGGACCCGAACGTAATCCCGGCCGAGGAGAAGCTGGCGCTCTTGCGCGAGTACAATGACATCCCGCTCGCGAACAAGAAGGTGGCGACGACTTCACTCGCCTACGCGGACCTGACGCGGGAGAAGCACTTCGTCAGCACCGAGGGCAGCGAGATTCACGAGAACCTGGTCACGGTGCGCATCAGTGGCGGCATCACGACCCGGGACGGGAATCTGACCCAGACCGTGCGCGTGGGATTCGGCGGCAGCGACGGCCTGGGCAGGCTGCGCAACCGGCACGACCTGCTTGAGCAGCGGACCGGGATTGCGGTGGACCTGCTGTCGGCGGAGCCGGTGACCGCGGGGACGTACCGGGTGGTGTTGGACCAGCGGCTGGCCGGGGTGTTCACCCACGAGGCGTTCGGGCATTTCTCGGAGGCGGACCTGATTGAGGATTCGCCGACGATGCGGGAGAAGATGCAGTTCGGAGCCCAGCTCGGGACCGAGGTGCTGAGCATCATGGACGACCCGACGATTCCGCACCAGCTCGGGCACTACCGGTACGACGACGAAGGCGTGCTCGCCCGGCCCACCCAGTTGATGAAAGAGGGCGTGCTGGTCGGCCGGCTGCATTCGCGTCGGACCGCGGCCGCGTTCGGGGAGCCGGTGTCCGGGCACAGCATCGCGGAGGACTACCGGTATGCGCCAATCATCCGGATGGGCTGCATCTTCATCGAGCCGGACGAGAACACCTTCGACTCGCTGATGCAGAAGCTCGGTGACGGGCTGTACCTGGTGAACCCGATGGGCGGGCAAACGAGCGGGGAGAACTTCACGTTCGGCGCCCAGTACGGTTTCGTGGTCAAGGGCGGCAAGCAGCAGCAGATGCTGCGCGATATCAACATCTCCGGCAACCTGTACCATACGCTCGAAAGCATCGCGGCGGTCGGCAGCGACCTGAAGCTGGGCGAGGTGGGCGGTTGCGGCAAGGGGCAGGTGAACATGCGTTCCTGCTACGGCGCGCCCCACATCCTGATTCAGGACGTGGTGATTGGAGGCAGATGATGGAAAAGCTGATGGATATCGCCCGGAAGGCCGCGGACAAGGTCGAGGTGTATTCGGAGACGACGAACTCGACCGGGGTCAGTTTCGAGAACTCGCGGCTGAAGGACATCGACAGTTCGATGCGGTCCGGCGTCGGGCTGCTGTTGCTCAGTGGCGGCAAGCTCGGCTACGCCTACACCCGGAACCTGGTGGACCGGGAAGGCCTGGTCCGGAACGCGCTGGCCTCAATCAAGGGCGGGGTCGAGGCGGACTACGACCTGCCGCTGACCGAGGGTCTGGCCGAACTCGACACGTACGACCCGGGCATCGAGGAGCTGACTTCCACGAAGATGGTTGACGAGTGCGAGCGAATCTGCGGAGAGTTCGCGGGCAGGACCGAGGGGCAGTTGAACATCAGTGCCGGCCTCGACACGTCGACCGTCCGCGTGATGAACAGCGCCGGGACCGACCTTTCGGCCCGCTCTTCGTCCTATTACTCGTATGGCGCGCTGTTCTATCCCGGTTCCTACTCGTCGATTTCCAGGGTGATCCTCGGCAAGGGATTCGCGCCGTTCAGCGGGGAGGACCTGGATTACGTCCTCAATACGTACAACGGGTCGCTCAAGGAGATGAAGCCGGAGACCGGGAAGACGCGGGTGTTGTTCCTGCCCGAGACGCTGTATGCCCTGGTCTGGCGGCTGAAGGCGGCCACGCAGGGCAAGAGCGTGTATGAGGGTGTGTCGCCGCTGAAGGACCGGCTGGGTGAGGAGATTTTCAGCGACGCGTTGACCATCATCGACCGGCCGCTGGAGGACGCATGGGCCGGGGCCCGCGCGTTTGACGACGAGGGCACCGCGTGTCAGGACATGCCGGTTGTCGAAGCCGGGGTGGTACGGAACTTCTACTTCGACCGGTTCTATGCCGCGAAGATGAAAGTGGAGTCGACCGGCCACGGGTTCCGGCCCGGCATCACGAGCCGCGTCGCGCCGTCGCTTGAACACCTGGTGATTGAGCCCGGCGACATGTCCTTCGCCGACCTGCTCAAGAAAATGGGTAAGGGCATCATCGTCGGCGGGGCGATGGGCGCGCACAGCGGCAACATCCTGAACGGTGACTTCTCAATCGGGCTGTCGCCGGGTCTGTACGTTGCCGACGGTGAGATTGTCGGGCACGTGAAGGATGCGATGGTGGCCGGTAACATCTACGACACGCTGCAGCGTGTCGTCGGGGTCGGCGATACGCTCTACCCGTCGTTCATGGGCAAGTTCCCGGCGGTGCTCTTCGACGACGTCAGCTTCACGGCCAAAGCGTAGAGGCGTGAGCGGGTACACACGTTTCGGGATTGCGCCGCTGGTCGTGCTGGCGGTCCTCGCCGGGTGTACGGAACCCCTGTACGTCATCCCGCGGGAGGATGCGATTCCGCCCGGCGCGGTGAAGATGACGCCGGAAATGGACACCTGGCCCCCGGTCCTGCTGTCTTCGGATTGGGAAGACCCCACCCCGATGCCGGGGCCGGTCAACACCGCCGGCGGCGAGGACTCGCCGTTCATCACGCCGGACGGCGAGTGGTTCTTTTTCTTCTTCACCCCGGATGTCAGCGTCCCGGCCGAGCAACAGTTGACCGACGGCGCAACCGGTATCTACTGGACCCGGCGTGAAGGCACCGGTTGGACCGAACCGGAGCGGGTCGTGCTTCACGATGACGTGTCACTGGACGGCTGCGAGTACGTGCGAGGCGACTCGATGTGGTTCGGCTCGGTCCGGGTCGAAGATGCGCTGCGCGAGGGCCCGGAGTGGTACACCGCCGTGCTGCGTGACGGCGAGTGGACCGACTGGCGCAACGCCGGGTCACAGCTTAACCTTGACTACGAGGTGGGCGAGCTGCACATCACCGCCGACGGGCAGACGATGTACTGCGCCCGGACCGCGGACAAGGGCGGCGAGGGCGGGTATGACCTCTGGAGCCTTGGTCGGAATGCAACCGGCTGGGACCCGCCGGTCAGCCTTGGGAGCGTGGTGAACGGACCGGCCGACGACGGCTGGCCTTTCGTCAGCTCGGACCACAGCGAATTGTGGTTCACGGCCAACAGCACCGCGCACGGCCCGGGACCCGGTTTGTATCGGTGCCTGAAAGACAGCGCTGGTGAGTGGACCGCGCCCGAAGAAATCGTGTCCCGGTTCGCGGGCGAGCCGACCCTGGACGACGAAGGCAACATCTACTTCACCCATCACTTCTATACCGGGTCGGGTGAAATACAGATGATCGAGGCCGACATTTACGTCTGCTACCGGAAGTAGCGGTGCTGTGCGCACCGGCGGTTGCGTATGGGCTTGACGACGACGGCCGGGTAAGTCAGTATCTGGTGATTCCGGGCTGACCGCGGATGGCGCACATGGAAGAACCCGGCAAGGTCATGACGATTGCCGGCGACCGGGCCGAGGTCGAGGTCACGCCGGGTGACGCGTGCGCGCATTGCGGCGCGTCCGGGTTCTGTAACTGGTCCGGCCGGAAGTACCGGCTCGTGGCGGCGCGGAACCCGGTGGGGGCCCGGGTCGGCGACCGGGTCGTGGTGCGCACGCCGGAGCAGGGACGCTACCGGTCGGCGGTAGTCGTGTTCGGACTGCCGGTGGCGATGATGGTTATCGGAATCGTTGTCGGCAGCCTGGTGTGGGGCGACGTCGGCGCGGCGATATGCGCCGGCGCCGGGCTGGCGGTGGCGCTCGGTGTCCTGAAGGTGTTAGACAAGGTGGCGGCTCGGAGCGGCCGGTCGCTGCCGGAGGTGATTCGGATTGTGGACCGGAACGAACCTACTGGAGGTAGTGATGAAGAGACTGATGCTGGCGGTGCTGGTCGGGATGCTGGTGACGGGCGGCATGACCGGCTGCGGTGAGCCCGCCCCGGAGTTCGACAACCTGGAGCACGGGGATGTCAACTACTGGCACGACGCGAAGTTCGAGCCGGATACGACCGACCCGAAAGGCGAGCGCGGCCGCTGGACCGGCTGGTTCCACCAGGACGTGGTCGACGCGTCCCGGCTCGACGAAGGCATCATCCGGGCGAAGATCGAGGGCCGGTGGGAAGACCTGGAGATAGTGGAGCTGCCGGACGACTTCCTCGAGTGGAACTACAAGAGCCGGCTCAAGCAACTGGCCGAGTTCCGGGAGATGTTCAGGACCCGGGAGATGAAGGCCCCGACGCTGTC
>CBDUZK010000156.1:0-4912 GCA_965371675.1 uncultured bacterium
CGGCCCGACCGCCCTGACCCTGGTTCCGGGCATCCTCATCCTGATCGAGCCTGACCTCAGTTCCGCACTCCTGCTCGGCGTGGTCCTTGCCGCACTGCTGTACACTGAAGGACTCCGACCGGTCCACATCCTGCTCCTCTACTCGCCCCTGCTTTCCTTTGTCGCCGGGTTCTCGCTGTACACGTGGATACCGTTCTTTGTCGTCCTGGCCGTGACTGTGGTCCGCCGCGTGCGTCTCGGACGGGCACTCCTGGCCCTCACGGTCGCATCGCTGTCCGGCCTGCTGTCGCCCTTGTCACTCTCCCTGCTGAAGGAGTACCAGCGCGCCCGGATCCACAACTTCCTGGCCCCATGGATCGACCCCCACGGCGTCGGATGGAACGCCATCCAATCCCGGATCGCCATCGGTTCCGGGCGGCTGTTCGGCAAGGGGTTTCGCTGCGGAACCCAGAACCGTCTCGGCTTCCTGCCGAATCGGCACACGGACTTCGCGTTCTCGTGCATCGGGGAGGAGTTCGGGCTGCTGGGTTCGCTGGTCGTCCTCAGTCTGCACGCTCTGCTCGTAGGGCGTTTCCTGCAGGTGGCCCGGACGGCCCGCGACCGGTTCTCCGCCCTGCTGTGCGTGGGATGCGCGGCAATAGTCGGGTACCAGGTATTCGTGAACGTCGGCATGTTGCTGGGGTTGCTGCCGATAACCGGCATCGCGCTGCCCTTCATCAGCTACGGCGGCTCCGGCCTGCTCCTCAACTACACAATGGTCGGGCTTGTGTTGAACGTCTGGAGCAAACCCGAATGATCGACATCCACTCGTTCACCCTGCCCGAACTCGAGGAGTCCGACCTGACCCCGGACTGGAAGCCCTACCGGGCTCGACAACTCTACACGTGGTTATGGCGCAGAGGAGTGTCTTCTTTCAACGAGATGACCGACATCAGCAAGGATATGCGAAGCACACTGACTGCGCGGTACTCAGCCCAACGCCCGCAGGTGATTGCCCGCCGTACCGACGATGACGGTACCAGGAAGTTCACGTTCCGTCTTGCCGACGGGCTGGTTGTGGAGTCGGTGTACATCCCTGAGAAGGACCGGCGCACGGTCTGCGTATCGACCCAAGTAGGCTGCCCGCTGAACTGCGGCATCTGCTACACGGCCCGACTGGGGTTCAAGCGGAACCTCACCTGGTCTGAAATCGCGGGCCAGGTACTGGATGTCCGGGCCCTGACCGGGACCCGGATTTCCAACGTCGTCTTCATGGGCATGGGCGAACCATTCCTCAATTACACGGCAACCGTGACCGCAATCCGGGAGCTGAACCGTAGTCAGGGTCTGTGCATCGGCGCGCGCCGAATGACCGTATCCACGGCCGGGATTCCGGACCAGATCCGGCGCTATGCCGGATTCCCGCTCCAGGCGAAGCTGGCCGTATCGCTCAACGCGGCCGACAACGCTACCCGCGACCGACTCATGCCGATCAACCACAAGCACCCGCTTGAGCAGCTCATGCCCGCGGTACGCGAGTTCGTGGAAACAAAGGGCAAACGCGTCACATTCGAGTATGTACTCATCGACGGGGTCAACGACCGGCCCGAGGACGCGGTGAACCTGACCCGGCTGCTGGCAGGAATCCCCTGCAAGGTCAACCTGATTCCGTTCAACCCGTTCCCCGGGTGCGAGTTCGAATCGCCGGACGACACAGTGGTTGAACGCTTCGCCGAGAGCCTGTATCCCGGGCTGCCTGCGGTCACCATCCGCCGGAGCCGCGGGGCAAGCATCCGGGCGGCCTGCGGTCAGTTGGCAGGACCAGAACCGGGTTCACCCGCAGAATCCGACTAGACGCCGAAGCCGACCGGGCGGCATGGCCCGGTCGGCTCCAACGAACTCCGCGGCGACTACCGGGGAGAAACTTTCTCGTGGCAGCGGATCCCGACCTGATCGAGTTCGGCCAGGACCGGTTCGTACAACCCCGGTTTGACCGGAAGATGCACGCCGGTCAGGTCGATTGCGCCGGTCAGGATCAACCGCACGGCAATTGCCGCCGGCTGGCTGACTGTCCGGGCCATGGCGCTGTCGCCATCCGGCTGGCCGTATTCGACCATGGTCGAAGTGATGAACTCGGCCGGTCGATCCGGGTATTCAACCTTGAACTCGTGATGAAGCACCAGCATGTCCCGCTCCCCGGGTTGATAGGACATCTTCTCAAGCATCAGCCGGGAGAGGATATCGAGATTCGATCCGCTCTCCAGGCCGATCAGGCGGTCCTCGAACAGCCCGAGCCATGCCATCCGCTTGATTGCACCGGCACTGGCATCCAGGTCCAGCCTGCCGGCAACGTCGGCACCCAGGTCCCCGTCACCGGGCACGTACTGCCGGAGCCACGCCGCATACGTCAGACCGGCAATATCGTCTCGCTCCGTGTCATCCAGGATGCCGAGGTCGACAATGGCTTTCAGGGTTTCGCACCAGCCCGGGTTTCGTAGCGTACCCCGGAACATCGTATCGACACCATCCAGTCCGTACAGGCCGATGTACGGAAGCGAATTCCGGTTCGGGTATGCCTCGAAGTCACCGTGGCCCTCGATGTGCAGCGTCCAGTTATGGCCGAACAGTTCAGGGCCCGGCACCACGACCTCTTGCCCGTCCTTCAGGTAGCGACCTTCATTCCGGCCGGCCATCACGACTCCCTTCGGGCTCCACGAGAACTTGTACCCGAGTGGATTGTTGTTGGCTTCCGGGGCCGGCAGCCCGCCACAGTAGGACATGAAGCTCACAACCCGGCCGCCCGTCTTCTGGACCCGATGGATGATGGCCATTGCGGACATGTGGTCGATACCCGGGTCAACCCCGATTTCGTTCAACAGGATGACTCCGGCCGTCTGCGCCTGTTCGTCGAGCGCTCGCATCGCGTCGCTCACATAGGAAGTCGTCACCATCGGCTTGCGGTGCGCCAGGCAGTGCCTGGCAACCCGGACGTGGTAGGTATACGGCAACAGGCTGACGGTCAGGTCATGCTCGGAAATGAGCCGGTCCAGTTCCGGTTCGTTGTCAACCAGCAACTGCAGCGCGTGTCCCCGCGCGTGCCCGTTGACAAGAGCATCAGCCTTGCTGACTGTACGACTCGCCACCGTGACTTCGAAATCGTCGAGGTCAAGCAGATACCTGACCATTGGCCGGGACACAAGCCCGGCTCCGAGTATAAGGACTTTCTTCATGTCAGAGCGCTCCTTCGTTCTTCAGACACTGGGTCAGGTATTCGTAGTCCGTTGTCAGATCTCCCTGGTGCAGAACCAGGGCACGTTTTACCATCGCGGGCAAATCCAGGCTTGCGGTCTCAAGACCGAAGTCCGCAGCGGCCAGCGCAGGTACGAACGGCATCAGGGCGCGGCCGAAATCCTCCGAGGAATCGGCCGGCAGTTCGCACGGCAGGTTGTCAACCGCCATGATGACAATGCCTCGACCCTCCACGCCGGTGGTAGCTGAGCCCTGGTCCGGGTCGAATACGAACACTGGTTCTCCCGGGTCGGTGACCCGGGCTGTCGCTTCCACCGCGCCGCCGACGTCACAGGAGATATCGCCGACAACTCGCAGCTTCAGTCCGTCCGGCTTGCCGAGTTCGCCCCGCAGCCAGGCATTCGTGACCAGCCGCGGATACCGGTCAGTCCAGTAGATGCAATTGATGAGCGCGGTCAGGTAGGGCAGTCGTTCCTCGAATGACGCGCGGTACAGCTCCGGGTGGTCGTAGTACTCCTGCAGGTCGAAACTCCGGCCCGGCTCCCTCGGGTCGACCATGTGCTCCTCGCGAAACACCGTCCGGCAGAGCGGGCCGGGCGCCGAACGAGAGAAAAGGTCGGGAAGCTGCTCAGGAGCGACGTCCACCGCGCCCAGCGCGTCCAACACCTCAAGCGCGCCCTGCGCGACGTGCCCGTACCCGGCCATACCGACGACGAGCGGTACGAGACCGGGCGGCAGTCCTTCACGCCGAAGTCGATGTCCAATCCGCTTCATCGCATCCATGACCGCGGCGATGTGCTCGTACTCATGCGCGGGCTGCACGTCGGCCAGTGCGGTCCGAGCACCTTCCCACGCCAGCCGCTGTCCGAGCGCTCGCAGGGTATCGACCGCGCCGGCAATCCCGGCGTGGCGTCCGAAGAAAACCAGGCGTCTCCCCTGCTCGTCAACAATGCGCTCGTAGTCAACCAGGTTGCAGCCGAGATCCATCATCCGGGCCAGCATCGGCATGTTGTAAGCCTGCCCCTTGATAACGTGAGAGAAGAAGACGTAGGTCCCGTTCTGCCGGAAGGAGTCAATCGGCATCTCCTTCACTCCCATCACGACGTCACACGCGGACAGGTCCTCGGTCAGCTCGGCCCCTGCGTTCACGTACTCGATATCGGGAAAGACCCGCAGCTTCGATGGCTGAACCCGGAAGCGCAATCCATGTTCCCGTCCGAGCTCCCGCACGCGGTCCGGGGTCAAAGGCACCCGCCGCTCCCAGCGGTTCTTGGTCTCGCGCACGATTCCAACCAGTCGCTTACAGTCACTCATGGGCGGGAATCATAGCCTGCCGCCGGGTGCTAGTCAACCGCGCCCCGGACACACTGCGGCTTTACAGACGCGCCTGTGCACCTACAATGACCCATGCAGCTTCTCTTGCACTCGACGACCATCGTAGGTCTGCACCGCAACGGTTCGTCCGCCCTGGGCTCGGACGGCCAGGTCACTCTCGGCGACACGGTACTGAAGCACCGCGCCCGCAAGGTCCGACGCCTGCATCATGACCGGGTACTGGTCGGGTTCGCCGGGGCGACGGCCGACGCCTTCACCCTCTTCGAGCGGTTCGAGAAGAAACTCGAAGAGCATTCCGGCAACCTGTCGCGCGCGGTTGTCGAACTGGCGAAAGACTGGCGCACCGACC
>CBDUZK010000157.1:0-4855 GCA_965371675.1 uncultured bacterium
GCAATTCCCAGCGAAACTACAGAATCAGCATATTCGCCAGCGTCATCTTCGACCACCGGGGCGGGCCGTCACGGCCCTCCTTCGACTCGCATCCTTCGGGCAGATTCGGTGTCGGCAGATTCCGGAACGGAATCGCCGGGATGCTCACCTGGGGCAACTCAAGCCGGTCAATCCGCGCGCCCTCGCCGAACCCGATGACCTTCCCCATCCGGTCGCGCATCACCTGGGCCTTACAGAACCCCCGAAGCTCACCGCGCAGGTCATACACCGCCTCGGTCACCAGGAACCCTCGCGGCTTCCCCTCATAGTCGAAAAACACATTATCGCACAACCGGTACACCGGCTCGCCACGCTTGTCAAAAAAGGGCACTTCAACTGTCACAAATCCTCCCGGATTACACACGACTCAGGCAGACGACACACCCTTAGATTATGCACACAACACCGGGCTCGTCAACCCCGGACGGGCTGCGCCAGGAGAGAAAATGACCAAGGTCCAAATCCCAATGACCAACCGGAGGCAGCCAGGAGAACTGGTCATTGCGAGGAAGCTGAAGGCTGACGTGGCAATCTCTCCTGCCGTTTGACATCTGCGATTCCTGCGGCATCATAGGCGCATGAGGAAGGTCTCCCCGCCCGGCCTGTTGCGCACAGCACTCTTCGCCCTCATCCTCGCCGCCTGTGACGGCATCTCACCGCCCGCGCAGGTCACCTTCCAGCGCACCTACGGCGGTGAGGACTTCGAGTGGGGCCACTCGGTAGCGCAGACCACGGATGACGGGTACATCATCGCAGGTGAAACCCACTCCTTTGGCGTCGACTACTCTGACATCTACCTGGTCAAGACCGACGCGGCCGGAGACACAATGTGGACCCGTACCTACGGCGGCGCAAGCTACGACTACGGCTACTCGGTGGCGCAGACCGCAGACGGCGGTTACGTCATCGTCGGCTACACCTACTCCTTCGGCGCCGGCCAGTCGGACGTTTACCTGGTCAAGACCGACGCCTCCGGCGACACGATGTGGACCCGAGCCTACGGTGGCACGAGCCGCGACTGCGGCTACTCGGTGGCGCAGACCGCGGATGGCGGCTACGTCATCACCGGCTGGACCGACTCCTTCGGCGCCGGCTGGAATGATGCCTGGCTAATCAAGACCGACGCCTCCGGCGATACGATGTGGACCCGGACCTTCGATGGAGCGCTCGTCGGCCGCTCGGTGGCGCAAACCGCTGATGGTGGATACGTCATTACCGGCCACGCCGAGAACGCCAGCAGCAACGATGCCTGGCTCCTGAAGACCGACGCGTCGGGCGGCACCATCTGGACCCGGACCTTCGGAGGCGCGGACTGGGACGAGGGCCGCTCGGTCCGGCAGACCGCGGACGGCGGATTCGTCATCACCGGCGGCACCTATTCGTTCGGCGCCGGCCAGTCGGACGTTTACCTGGTCAAGACCGACGCATCCGGCGACACCATGTGGACCCGGACCTACGGCGGCGGGGGCTGGGACGAGGGCTACTCGGTCACGCAGACCACGGATAACGGGTACGTCATCGCCGGCCGCACCAAGTCCTTCGGCGCCGGTGGCAACGACGTCTGGCTCATCAAGACCGACGCGTGGGGCGACACTGTCTGGACCCGGACCTTCGGCGGCGCGGACTGGGACGAAGGCTGCTCGGTGACGCAGACCACGGATAACGGGTACGTCATCGCCGGCTACACCTACTCCTTCGGCGCCGGCGCCAGCGATGTCTGGCTCATCAAGACCGACTCGGCCGGGAGAGTCGCAATCACGGAACCGTAGCCTGCCACGCCCGCGCAATCTCAAATCTAGAATCTCGAATCTATAATCGCAGAGGGCGGGTTGCCCCGCCCTCTGCTTTCGGTCTGTGTTGTGATGTAGCCGCGAAGCTACGGACCAACCGGGGCCGAGATGCCGAAGACACCGAACCTGATGGCCTCGCAGACAGCCGCCGAGAGCTGTCTCGAAATCCATTTATTCATGACCGTTTGCGCCTCGATAGCAAGCATTTCCCCTGAGTATTGCCTGCACTTCTTCCAGAGTTCCCGCCCGTAGGCGAGATAGCTTGCGGCGTGCGCAACCGATACACCCTGCAGATTGAGAACCGTTTTCACCGCGGTCTCCATCTGGACAAGGTCGGCGTTGACCACCGTGACGGCAGCCAGGTACTCCGGCTTCCCTTCCTCGTTGATTTGCTTTATGCGCTCCGGATCGTACTTACGATTCCAGCGCGCAGTCCTTTTGTTACTTGGGACCACATGCGACATGGTATCCTCCGTGTTCTACCAACCCCCGGCTCTTGTTTCGCAATCCTGCGCCACCGGTGCTCGCAGGACAACCATCTCTCCAACGCTTGCCGCGAAACCGCAGGGACAGTCCCTTGCTGGTACAGTCCCGGGTTTCGCTCCGTCCTCCATCCTCATTCCTCTACCTTCAATCTTCTTCGTGCTCTTTGTGCCTTTGTGGTAAGAATCCTATCCGTGGTTAGTTTCAGGTCTCACGCCGAACTGGCCCCGCAGAATCTCCGCCAGCACGGTCCGGCTCAACCCATCCGCGGTCGCCTTCTCCATCGCCTGCCGGGCCACGACCCGCACCTCGGGCTCCGACATCCGGGCCCGGGCCGCGTCCACGCTCGCGGCGAACGACACGTACGACGCCAGCAGGAACGCCGGCACCCCGAGGATTCCGCACACGGTCCTGACCGCGGTCCGCAGCGTGTCCCGGTCACGGCGCAGGAACCTGCGCCCGCGCGGCCCGACCGCGTCGAAGTCGATGTGGAACCGCCTCACGACGTCGCCCTCGCCTCCGGCCACGCCCGCAGCAACTCACGCGCGAACTCAAGGTAACGCTTGAACAGCACGGCCGGCACCTGCCGCTCCCGGCAGATCCGATACACCCGGGTCAACAGCCGCCGCTCATCCTCCTGCCGCAACCGGCCCACAAACCTCTGCCCGTGACCAAGGTCATCCATGTCCGTCATCTCACACCCCGGGTCCGGGCAGCGGCGGAATCGAATACGGCCGCGCGTCGTCCTGCCAGTACCGGTCCTGGTCGAAGAACCCGGTGAACCTGTGCACCCATGGCCGCATCTGGGTCAGGATGTCATGCACGTCCTCAAGCTCCAGCTCCAACTGCGCGGCAATCTCCTCGGGCGACAGCAACCGCGTCAACCGCAAAGCCACGGCTCGCCGGACTATCGGCTCATGCACGGCAAGGCACTCCCGCAGCGCGTCCGTCGCCTGCTTCCGCGTGAACAACCCGAACGCACTCGGCTGGTCAATCTCGGCAAGCGAAAACCCGGTCCGCCGGACGCTCGACGCCGAACGCTTCACGCCGGACGCCTGGCGCTCGACGCTCTCCTCACTTTGCACTTTGCAACTTGCATTTTGCAATTTGACTTCCGCCCTCTCTCCCTGCACGGACGGGGACACGATCCGGGATTCAGAGGACCGAATACCGGTCATGTCCCCGACCTTGGCCTCGACGCTCTCCTCAATTTGCACTTTGCAGCTTGCACTTTGCAATTTGACTTCCGCCTTCTCTCCTCCGTCCTCAGTCCTCGCTCCTCCATCTTCTGCCTTCTTGGCGGCCTTGGCGCTCTTGGCGGTTTTCCCTCCCATCCGCAGCTCGCTCATCAGCTCCGCGGCCGCGCTTTCCGCCAGCCGCGCGTCGTCGATGTTCCGCGCGAAATACTCCCGCACCCGGTTCGACAAATCATTCTCCTCCAGCTTCACAAACCGTCGCGGCGACTTCCGCTTCGCCGGCGCGGCATTCACAATCACCTGCTTCTCGGTATCCGACATGACTCCCTCCCGGTTCGATTCAATATCCTTACGCAACTGGGCCTGCTCCGCATCGGAAAGCCGCACCCCGCGCACCGAAAGACTCCGCACGATAGTCGCCATCACCCGGTCCGGGTCGCACGCCCGGCCGAACCAGTCCGCCCCGGCCCGGGCCACGTAAGCCAGCAGGATTTCCCCGCCATGCCGCCGGCTCAACCCGTACACCTTCCGGGCCAGATGCATCAGGTTATTCCGCTCCACGGCCCGGACACCGGGCATCGCGTCCACGTTCGGCTTCACCAGGTTCTCGAACCGCACCAGCCGTGCCCGCCCCTTGGAATACCGTGACGCCAATTGCGCACGCTTCAGCGGGTCGATCTCCATCGCGGCCCGCTTCCGCGCGTAGGCCCCGGCGCCCTTCACGCCCGGCATGCAGCGCTCCACTCGCGAATACTCAGAAGGGTAAGTCCTCCCCCACACGGCTTGAAAAAACTCCGGGCAAACCCGGCAACACGGCCCGGCTTGTGGCCTGGCACGCAACCGGACATCTTGTCAAGGCACTGCTCGCGTCTCGGCCCCGGTCCCGGCTCCCGGCTGCGGAGTGGAAACCCGAAGAACCCGGCAACGGAAACCCGAACGAGAAGCCCGGCGGCAGAACGCGCGGACGAAAAAGCCGCGCGCCTGCCGCCGGTGTCGGTCGCCGTCCCGACGACGGTAGTCGAACATGTGGAATCAAACGAAGCTCGGAGCTGCCCTATCTCTTCCGTTGCCATTCGGCGTTCGCAATTCGGAATTCGACATTCAGCAATAAAGGCTCGCCCGGCCGCCCTGCCGGCGACCTGCGAACCGTGTCGGTCTGCGAACTGATTTCTAAATCCCTGCAAGTTCCTTCCTTTCCCTCACAGACATTATAGCAAAGGATTAGAGTCCTGTCCAGTCCTGGGGTTGACACCCTCAATCTCCCGACCTAGGATATCGTATTATGAATCCAAAAACGCTTGGTTTCGTTTGTTCGGCCTTCCTCATCCTCACCACCCCATTGCCCGC
>CBDUZK010000158.1:0-4853 GCA_965371675.1 uncultured bacterium
CGTCCGTTCAGCGGTGCGCGACTGGCCGAACAACTGCGGGAGCAGCTCTGATGCTCAAGCCCGGCGACTGGAAGTCGAACGCGGAGATTGCCTGGTGCCCGGGTTGCGGCAACTACCGAATCCTGAACGCGGTCGCCGCGGCCCTGTCGAGGCTGGACCTGAAGCCGGAGCAGGTGGTGTTCATGTCCGGCATCGGGCAGGCGGGGAAGCTGCCGCACTACCTGCGGTGCAACTTCCTGCACTGCCTGCACGGTCGAGCCCTGGCCTGCGCGCTCGGGGTGAAGTTGGCCAACCCGGGGCTGACGGTCATCGCGGTCGGCGGTGACGGCGACATGTACGGTGAGGGCGGTAACCATCTCCTGCACGCGCTGCGGCGCAACCCGGACATTGCATGCCTGGTGCATGACAACGGAGTGTACGGCCTGACCCGGGGCCAGCCGGCACCGACCGGGGCCCAGGGGTTCGTGTCGCGGTTGACGCCCGCGGGCACGCGCGCGGTGCCGTTCAACCCGGTGGCGGTGGGCATCGCGGCCCAGGGCACGTTCGTGGCGCGCGGGTTCGCCGGTGCCGAGCAGCAACTGGCCGGGTTGATTGCGGAAGCGGTGCGGCACAAGGGGTTCGGGTTTGTGGATGTGCTCCAGCCGTGCGCGACTTTTGACCCGGAGCGGGGTTTCGAGTGGTATGCGGACCGGGTGTATGAACTGACGAAAGAGTCGCACGACGAAGGCAGTCCGGACAAGGCGCTGCGCCGGGCCCTGGAGTGGCCGGGTGCGGGCGCGGAGCGGATTCCGACCGGCGTGTTCCTGCGTGCGCGGCGGCCGGTGTATGAGTCCGGGTTCCCGGTGCTGAAGCGGGGAGGGTTGACCGACCTGCTGGTGGAGTCGGACCGGGTGATGAAGGCGGCCGGGGAGTTCCGCTAGGCTGATGGAACTGAACGTCATCATCGCGGGCCGGGCCGGGCAGGGGCTCCGGGTCGTCACCGAATCGCTCGGCCGGGCATTCGTGCGCGGCGGGTATCACGTGCTGGCGACGTTCGACGTGATGTCGCGGATTCGGGGCGGGCACGATTTCAGCCGGGTTCGGATTGCGGACAAGCCGGTGGCCGCGGACGGCGATTCGGCCCGGGTGCTGGTTGCGCTTGCGCCCGGGCTGGTCGAGCCGCACGTCGCGCGGCTCGGGCCGGGCGCGGTGGTCGTGACCGACGAGGAGCACGGCCCGGTGCCGGAAGGCGACTTCCGCGTGCTGTCGCTGCCGCTGACCCGGCTGGCGCGGGAGGCCGGGGACGAGCGGATGGCGAACTCGGTCGCGGCCGGCGCGGTCGTCGCGCTCTGCGGATTCGATATCGACCTGCTGGCCAATGCGCTGCGCGAGAGGTTCGAATCCCGGGGTGGGGACGTGGCCGCGAAGAACGCGGAGTGCGCGCGCAAGGGATACAAGGCCGCGGCCAGGTCGAAGTGCGGCGCGGTCGCGGACCTGGTGAAGCTGGGTGTCGAGGACGGGTTGCGATTCCTGAGCGGGGCGGACGCGCTCGCGCTGGGCGCGACTGCAGGCGGGGCGCGGTTCGCGACCGGGTACCCGATGTCGCCGGCGACCGCGTTGCTCGAAACCTGTGCCCGGTTCGCGGGCCGGACCGGGATGATTGTCGAGCAGGCGGAAGACGAGCCGGCGGCAATCAACCAGGCGTGCGGCGCGGCGTTCGCCGGGCTGCCGGCGATTGTAGCGACGTCCGGTTCCGGGTTGAGCCTGATGAACGAGGGGCTGAGCCTGGCCGGGATGGTCGAGACCGGCGTGACCGTGTTCTGCGGGATGCGGCCGGGTCCGGCAACCGGGCTTGCAACCCGGACCGCTCAGGCGGACCTGTTGTTCGCGGTCAGTTGCGGGCACGGCGAGTTCCCGCGCGCGGTGCTGTGTCCGGCGGACGGCACCCAGGCCCTGGATTCCGCGTGCCGGGCGGTGCGGCTTGCGGAGAAGTACCAGACTCCGGTCATCGTCCTGTTCGACCAGTTCCTGGCGGATGCGCTCTGGACCGTGGGCCCGGTTGAGTTCAAGCAGCCCCGGCCCGCGCGCAAGTGGCGCGGACGTCCATGGTCATATCGACGTTACCTGCTGACCGATTCGGGTGTGTCGCCGCGGATTGCGCCGGGCACTTCCAACCAGTTGGTGTACGCGGATTCGGACGAGCACACGATTGAGGGCCATATCACCGAGTCGGCCACGATGCGCGATGAGATGGTCGCCAAGCGTCTGCGCAAACTGGCGCGTCTCGCCGGGGAGACGGTCGCGCCGGAGCGCCGGCCGGACCGGCACGCGGCTGCGCTTGCTTGCTGCTTCGGCTCGACCCGGGGCGCAGTGCGCGAGGCGGTCGACCGGCTCCGGCGCAAAGGCATGGACATCGGCATGCTGCACTTCTCCGAGGTGTGGCCGTTCCCCGGGGACCGGGTGCGCGAGCTGACCCGGCGCAGCCGGCGCCTCTATACGGTCGAAGGCAACTACACGGCCCAGCTCGCCCGGCTGCTGGCCCAGGAGTGCCGGCTGCGCACCGACGGTTCGGTCCGGCGCTGGGACGGCCGGCAGTTGACGGTCGCGGAGATTGAGCGCGGGCTGGCCGAGCTGGAGGGCCGGGAGGAATGATGGAAGCGAGCGGCTGGAACAGCAGCGATCCGGTTGCCTGGTGCCCGGGCTGCGGCAACTTCGGAATCCGCGAAGCGGTCAAGCAGGCCCTGGTCGAACTCGGGCTGGAGCCGTGGCAGGTGTGCTTCGTGTCCGGCATCGGGCAGGCGGCCAAGGCCCCGCACTACATCAAGTGCAACCTGTTCAACGGGCTTCACGGCCGGACCCTGCCGGTCGCGACCGGGATTAAGCTCGCCAACCCGGACCTGGTTGTGTTCGCCGAAGGCGGGGACGGTGACGGGTTCGCGGAAGGCGGCAACCACTTCCTGCACGCGCTGCGGCGCAACCCGGACGTCACGTACCTGGTCCATGACAACCAGGTCTACGGACTGACCAAAGGCCAGGCGTCGCCGCGGAGCGACATCGGCACGGTTTCCAGCACCACGCCGTTCGGCACAATCGCGCCCGCGTTCGACCCGCTCGCGCTCGCGGTCGCGATGGACGCGGGATTCGTCGCGCGCGGGTTCTCGGGCCGGGTCGCGCACCTCGCCGAACTGATTGCCGCCGCGGTGCGGCATCCCGGGTTCGCGCTGGTCGACATCCTCCAGCCCTGCGTCAGCTTCAACCGGGTCAACACCCTGGGTTGGTATCGGCAGCGGGTGTACGAACTCGCGGACGAGTACGACCCGACCAACCGTGAACTCGCGTTCGTGCGGGCCCGGGAATGGGGCGAACGCATTCCAATCGGGGTCATCTACCGCTCCTCCCGGCCCCCCGATTCGGTCCCGGCAATCGAGCCGCCGCCCGACCCGGCGTCGGTCGTCAGCCGGATTCTCGACGAGTATAAGTAGACCGCTGAGGAAATGTCGAATGTCGATTTCCGATTTCCGAATTCGGCACTCGCAATTCGGCACTCGCAATTGGAACAGCCACCGAGCTGTCTCGCCGGGCGAGATTTCAACTAACTATCTGGTCTGATTCGACTTAGCTGTGGGCGACCCCACGGCGTGGTCGGATTTGTGTCTCATTGGCTGCGCTTGGGATGCGTGGTCCGGGCGTGGTTCCATTGTATAAGTGCTTGAGAGAAGCCGGGTTAGCTTGCGGGAGGGTTGTTGGCATGCCGGGTGCATTTGTAAGAGGCATGAACACAAACACCAAAGGAATCCTGACCGGTACTCGTCTCGGAAGACTGTCCGTCCTGCTGCTTGGATGCGGGATGCTGCTGGCCGGAGGCTTGATGCTTCGCGGCAAGCACGTTGAAGTCAGGCCGGTGACACCGCAGATCAATGCGGACGAAGCCGGAAGAATCTACCATGAGCGGATGCAGGAAACCGACCGGCTCCTGCGGTCCGATGGCATCGACTTGAGCTGGAACCGCTAGGCGGTAACAGGAAATGATTATTGCCTCCCTGGGTTTGACGCGCGGTACGGGTGGCCCGGGTACCGCGCCGGGCAGGGCGGCTGGTCGGTCTGGGCAGTTGAACACGGAGGACCTGATGCAACGAGAGAGAAACGAAACACCGGACCGAATGATCCGGTTCGCGGACGCGACCTGGAAGCTGGGCAGTGAATTGTGGAAGTGGGGCAGATGTGAATCGTCGGACCCGGAGAGCGCACCGGTTCCGGAAAACAAGCCCGGGTTCGATATCAGCCGGATTCTCGCCGAGTGCAAGTAGACCGCTGAGGAAATGTCGAGTGTCGAGTTCCGATTTCCGAATCTGACGTCTGCCATTCGGCATTCGTGACTCGTCATTCGGAATTGGAATGGCCGCCAGAAACCCGGGGCTTGACAACGAATCCCGCAACGCTAAGTTTGCACAAGTCGATTGCCGGGGCGCACTCCCGATGCATGCAGATGTGAGGCGGCTCTGCCTCAAATCAGGAAAGGAGCAAGCGGTGAAAGGCGATGTGATACTGGACTGCAAAGGGCTGTCGTGCCCGATGCCGATCATGAAGCTGGCGATGACAATCAGGAAGCTCGAGGTCGGCAAGGTCATCGAGCTGTACGGTACTGACCCCGGTTCAAAGACCGACGTGCCCGCGTGGTGCGAGAAGACGGGTAACACCCTGCTTGAGATGGTCGAGGTCGAAGACGGGTTCACGTTCTTCATCCGTCGCGACAAGTATGTTCGTGGTGCGGCATTTCCGTGCAGCCGGGGGCGGGCCGAATCGTTCCCGACTACCGCTTATTTTCCCGGGAGGATAACGATGGACCAATCCGGTTCGGAGAAAAAGGGAATCCT
>CBDUZK010000159.1:0-4806 GCA_965371675.1 uncultured bacterium
GCTTGCCGCCACGGCCGGAACGGCCGGGGTCCAGCACGTGTACGTGCTGCACACCAACGACATCCACGGCGCGCTACTGCCCGGTACGGCATTCTGGATGAACCGGGATTTCCCGCCGCCGCTCGGCAACGCCGCCGCCGCGCTGTCGCTGATTCGCGAGCTGCGGGCCGAGGCGGAGGAGAAGGGCTACGGGTTCCTGCTGCTCGATGCCGGGGACGTGTACCGCGGCGCGCCGGTCGGCGACTTCACCCACGGGGACGCGGTCGTGGATTACTTCGGCCGGGCGGGCTACGACGCAATCGGGGTCGGCAACTACGACTACGCCGAGGGACTGGACCAGCTTCAGCGCCTGGTCGAATCGTCGGCCATGCCGTGGACCAATGCCAATATCCACGTAGCCGGGACCGACACGACGCCGGGTTTCCTGGTGCCGCACCTTGTCCTGGACCGGGGTGGCATCAAGTTCGGCATCTTCGGGCTGATTACTTCCTACAACAATGACCGGATCGAGGACAGCGTGGTCGGGGACATGGACGTCGCGGACGAGCGCGACGTGGCCCGGGATCAGGTCGCGCTGCTGCGCGAGGCGGGCGCGGACGTCGTCGTCGGGCTGACCCACATCGGCCACAAGTACGAGAAACGGCTGGCCGAGAACGTCCCGGGCATCGACCTGATTATCGGCGGGCGCAGCAACACCGCGCTGCGCGAGCCGGTCGAGACCCCGAAACACCATACCATTGTCTGCCAGGCCGCGAGCCGGTTGTCGTCGGTCGGGTTCCTCGACCTGGCAATCGATACCGAAACCAGGCGGATTGTCGGGTACGAGGGGCGGCTGATTACCCTGTTCGCGGACGAGATACCGATGGACCCGGAGTACGTGGCGTACCTGGATTCGCTGCGCGCGCTTGCCGAGCAGGGGTTCGACGAGGTGCTCGGTCGCTGCCGGCAGACCCTGACCCGCGAACCGCTGAAAGAGTCGCCGGCCGGCAACTTCGTCACCGACGCGATGCGCGAGTACACCGGGGTCGATATCGCGCTCCATAATTCGACCGGGATCCGCAAGGACGTGCCGGAGGGCGAGCTGACCTACCGGGACGCGTACGAAATCGACGGGTTCGGCAACACGCTGGTCACCGGCGAATACACCGGGCGCCAGGTGCGCGAGATGCTCGCGGCCGGGTTCAGCAGCCCCTTCTCAATCTGGCAGGTGTCCGGGGTCAGGCTGACGGTTGACCGGGAGAAGGCATTCAGCCGGCGCGTGCAGTCCGTGTCCGTGGCCGGCGAGCCGCTCGACCCGGACCACACCTACCGGGTGGTCACCAATTCGTACCTCGGGGGCGCGGACGGGCAGTTCCGCGTGTTCCGTGACGGAGAGAACGTCGAAGATACCAACGTGCCGCTGCGGGATGCCATCGCCGACTACGTCCGTCGCCACCGGGTGGTGGACGCGCGGGTCGAAGGTCGCATCGCCGAAGTCGGCAGGTAGGGACCCATCACAATGTGGCCGGTGCGGGTGGTCGACGAGTCGCAGGTCGGGGACCTGGCCCGGGGACCCGGCGTGGGACCGCTGCTCGCGCGCCTGCTCTGGCTGCGCGGTGTGCGGGACCCGGATGAGGTGCAGCGGTGGTTGAAGCCGGCCCTCAAGCACCTGCACCCGCCGCAGTTGCTGCCCGACTTCGAGCCCGCGCGGGAGCGGATCGAACGCGCAATCCATGGTCGGGAGCAGATGTTGCTCTGGGGGCACGACGACCTGGATGGGATGACCGCGGTCGCGGTGCTCAAGCTGTCGCTGGAAGCACTGCGAGGCCGGGTCGTGTGTCACATCCCGGCCCGGGGTAAGGACAAGCACGGGCTGCACGTCGGGACCGCGCTTGAGTACGCGGCGCGCGGCGCCGGGCTGATTATCACGGCCGACTGCGGCATCACCAATCTCGCGGAAATCAAGGAACTGGAGGGCAGGGGAATCGACGTCATCGTTACCGACCACCATGAAGTGACCGAGGGGCTTCCGGTCGCGGTCGCGAACGTCAACCCGAAGCGGGACGATTCGCGCTACCCGTACCGTGGGCTGGCCGGGGTCGGGGTCGCGCTCAAGCTTGCGATGGGACTGGCCGAATCATCGCTCGGCCTGTCGGTCCCGGAGTTCGTGTCCGTGCTCGGCGACACGGTCGCGCTGGCGGTGCTCGGGACGATTGCGGACCGGGTTCCGCTGACCGGTGAGAACCGGACCCTGGTCGCGGTCGGCATGGAGCGGCTCGAACGGACCCGACTGGCCGCGGTGCGCGTCGTGCTCAAGCGTCTGCGGCTGGCGGGCAGGCTCACCCCGCTGAAGCTGCTCCCGCGACTGCTGCCCTTGTTCGCCGCGGCAAACGGACACGAAGGGGTCGGGCGCCTGCTCGACCCGGACGAGGACGCCGGGGGTGAGTGGCTGGACCGGCTCGAACAGCGGGCCGAGGAATGGAATGATGAGGCTGCGCGCTCCTGGGAGCTGGCGCAGCGGGTGGCACAGGTCGGGGACGGCCTGGTCGTGGCCCGGAGTCGCGACCTCTCGCTGCGTGCGCTCGGCCACTGCGCGGCCCGGCTCAAGCGGGAATACCATCTGCCCGCGGTCGTCATCGGCTGGCGGGGCGATGCATGGGTCGCCGAGTGCCGCGGGGTGGCGGGAATGAGCCTCACCGACCTGCTGGCCGCGCACCGGGACTACTTCGTGGACTACGGCGGGCATCGAATGGCCGCCGGGTTCACGGTCACCGACGAGCGGGTCGAGGATTTCGTGCGTTCGGCGGAAGCGTACGCGCATCGGCACCTGGCCGGGCGACTCGAAGAACCGGTCGCGCTCGAAGCGGACGCCGAGTTGCGGTTGGTCGACTTCGACCCCGGGCTCGCCGTGCTGGCGCCGTTCGGCGCGGGAAACCCGGAGCCGCTGTTCGTGTCGGAGCCGGTCCGGCTGCACCCGGCCGGGGACCGGCTGGTGCCTGATTGCCGTGAGGACCTCAGGCTGCGGGTGACGGACCGCGGTGTCGAACCCGGGTCCGGTGACGTGGTGCTGCTGTACTCGATGGACGACGAGGGGAATCTCGTCGTGCGGGATTCCCGACCGGCGTGATCGATGCCTGAGAAGAAAGTGCTCGCCCGGCGCAAGCGGAGCCGGGGTCGGCATCCGTGGGTGTTCTCCAACGAGGTGCAGAAGACCGAAGGTGACCCGCAGGTCGGGGACACGGTGCTGGTGTACGACCGGCGCCGGTTCCTCGGTTCGGGCATCTACAACCCGAACTCTTTGATTCGCGTGCGGGTGTACTCGGATGAGAATCAGGAACTGGACGTGGAGTTCCTCAAGGCGCGGTTCCGGGCCGCGGAGCAGTTGCGGGCAGCGCAACTGCCGGGCGAGACCGACTACCGGCTGGTGTACGGTGAAGGGGACCGGCTGCCCGGGCTGGTCATCGACAAGTTCGGGAAGCACTACGTGGTGCAGGTGTACGCGGCCGCGCTGGACCAGCGGTTGGACCTGGTGAGCCGGGCCCTGGTCGAGACGTTCGACGTCGAGTCGGTGTTCGAGAAGAACGACTTCCGGCTTCGGGACCCGGAGGGGCTGGAGCGGCGGGAGGGGGTGTTGTACGGCAGCCCGGCCGAGCAGGTCGTGATATCGGAGAACGGGGTCAGGTTCGGTGTGGACATCGCACTCGGTCAGAAGACCGGGTACTACTACGACCAGCGGGTCACCCGGCGCAGGGTCCGCGAACTGGCGGCCAGCCGGACGTTCCTGGACGTGTTCAGCTACTCGGGCGGGTTCGCGGTGAACGCCGCGCTGGGTGGGGCCGAGCGTGTGGTGGCGGTTGACGGCTCGGCCCGGGCGTGCAGCCTGGGCGCGGCGAACGCGGAGTTGAACGGGGTCGGCGACCGGTGCGAGTTCCGAACCGAGGACGCGTTCCGCTACCTGCGCCTGCTTGGATCAGGCACCCCGGAGTTCGACATGATCTGCCTGGACCCGCCCGCGTTCATCAAGTCGAAGAAGGAAAAGGAAGGCGGGTTGCGAGGTTTCCGGGTCATCAATACCTTGGCGATGAAGGCGTTGCCGAAGGGTGGGATACTGGTCACCTGTTCGTGTTCGCACTACCTGTTCTGGCAGGACATGCTCGACATGCTGGCGGCCGCGGCACAGGATGCGGGTCGCAGCTTCACCATCCTCGAGCGTACGACGCAGGGCGCGGACCACCCGGTCCTGCTCGGGATGTCGGAGTCGGAATACCTGCGCTGCTTCTTCCTGCAGGTGGTCTAGCGGCCCGGTTGCCTGCGTCAGCGCAGGACCGGTGACCAGTCGGGCGAGTACGCCCCGCCGATTCTCGTTACGCGCTGCTGGTTCGCCCCGTTCCAATCCATGACGTACAGGTCCGGCCCGCCGGCCCGGGTCGAAGCGAAGGCGAGGTGCAGGCCGTCCGGGGACCAGCACGGGTCCTCGTTGTTGCCCCGGCTGGTCAGCCGGATGTAGGTGTCGCCGAGGATGTTGGTGACGCAGACCTGGTTCGAGCCGTTCGGCTGCCGCTGCACGAACGCAATCAGGTCGCCGTGCGGAGACCAGGCCGGTGAGGTGTTGTAGTTCCCCTCGAACGTGAGCCGGCGCAGGTCGGTGCCGTCCACGCCCATTACGTACACCTGCGGCGCCCCGGTCCGGTCCGACACGAACGCGACCTGGCGGCCGTCGGGCGACCAGGCCGGCGAGATATCGATTCCACGGTTCGTGGTCAGGCGCCGGAGTTGCTTGCCGTCGACGTTCATCGTGTAGATATCGGACTGGCCGGAGTGGCTGAG
>CBDUZK010000160.1:0-4790 GCA_965371675.1 uncultured bacterium
GGGAAACCTCCTCCGCACTGCTCGATATCGCCGGTCGTCGCGTCACGGAACTCAGACCGGGCCCCAATGACATCAAGCACATTGCACCGGGGGTGTATTTCGTGAAGGTGGAGGGATGGATGAAGGATGAAGCCGAGCCGCGGAACCGGACCAGGATCAGAAAGGTCATCATCCAGCACTAGAGACTGCCACAGCCGCATCGCGGCTTCGCAGCGACAGGTTTCGCTCCTGCCCTCCGGTCGGTAGGTTGCCTACACTACTGTAAACGGCCCGAAGTGCCGCAAAATGCGGCAGAAGTGACGGTAGATTCAGCTCCCCTCCACGGCCCAGGGGTCACCCCCGGGGTCACCTTTCAGCCTACTTGTCAGCCCACTTGTCAGCCTACTTGTCAGCCTACCTGTCAGCTTACCTGTCAGCTTACTTGTCGGCCTACTTGTCGGCTTACTTGTCGGCTTAGAACCCGGCTTGGATGCCAGGTTAGATGTCGAGCAAGGTGCGCCGCTCGATGTCGTGATTGGAGGTGGTATTCGCCGGGCTATCGACCGCGCCGGGTGGGCTTGGCCTGCACGGCGAGCCGAGTCGGCCGGGGCGCGGGCGTTCAGGTTCGGTGCGTGTAGTCCGACAGCGGCCGCACGTCCAGGGTCGCGCGGGGATGGCGAAGCAGGGCCCGGATAAACAGCCGGGCAAGTTCCCCGTCATTCACCAGCGGCACGCCGATGTCGGCCGCCGTGCGCCGGATGTGATACCCGTCGGTCAACGTCGCCTCATCCGCAGTCCGCATCGGGACGTTGACCACGCACTCGACCTCCCGGCCCCGGATCAGGTCCACGACCGACGGGCTCCTGCCTTCCGAGACCTTGTGCACGAACCGGACGCCAACTCCGTGCTGCTCCAGGAACGCGTGCGTTCCCCGGGTCGCGTACAGCTCGTACCCTGCCTCGGACAAAGCCCGGATGCTGTCCAGCAGCTTCAGCTTCTGTTCTTCGGCCCCGATTGACAACAGCACCGTCTTCTCCGGCAGCCGGAACCCGCACGAAATCGCGGCCTTGAGCCACGCCTGTTCCAGTGAATCACCCAGGCAGGCCGCTTCACCGGTCGAAGTCATCTCCACGTACAGGACCGGGTCCGCGCCCTTCAGCCGCGAGAAGGAGAACTGCGGCACCTTCACCGCCACATGATCCAGGTCCAGGGTCCGGTAGTCGCCGCGCACGTCTTCGCCCAGCATCGCCCGGGCCGCGAACTCGATGAAGTTGTACCCGGTCGCCTTGGACACGAACGGGAATGAGCGGGATGCGCGCAGGTTGCATTCGATGACGCTCAACTCGTTCCGCCGCGCCAGGAACTGGACGTTGAACGGGCCCTGGATTCCCAGGGCCCGGGCAATCGTCCTGGTAATCCACTTCGCCCGCCGCACTGTTTCGAGGTAGGTCGTCTGGGGCGGCAACACCACGGTCGCGTCCCCGGAATGCACACCGGACAACTCAATGTGCTCGGTGATTGCGTACAGCACGAGCTCACCGTCCTGGGCTACCCCGTCGATTTCTATCTCCTTCGCGCCTTCGATGAACTTGGTGACCACGACCGGGTTGTCGGGTGAGACCCGCGTCGCCTCGTTGAGGTACTGTTCGAGCGACCGCTCGGTCTTGGCGATGTTCATCGCGGACCCGGAGAGCACGTACGACGGCCTTATCAGCACCGGGTACCCGACTTCGGCCGCGAACCGCCGCGCCTCTTGGAGCGTGTTCAACTCCCGCCACGCCGGCTGGGCCACGCCCAGTTCGTCGAGCAGGGCCGAAAACCGGTGCCGGTTTTCCGCCCGGTCGATACTGTCCGGGTCGGTGCCGAGCACGCGCACCCCGGCCCGGTGCAGGCTGGTTGCGAGCGTATTCGGTATCTGCCCGCCGACCGACACAATCACCCCGAGCGGCCGCTCGAACTCGACAATGTCCAGCACCCGCTCCAGGGTCAGTTCCTCGAAGTACAGCCGGTCGGTCATGTCGAAATCGGTGGAGACCGTCTCCGGGTTGCAGTTGATCAGGATTGTCCGGTGCCCGAGCTTCGACGCGGTCTTGCACACCCCGACCGAGCACCAGTCGAACTCGACCGAAGACCCGATGCAGTACGGCCCGCTGCCGAGGATGATGACCGGCCGGCCGCGGTCTTCCGGCTGCACCTCCGCCTGGTCCCCGCCATAGGTCGTGTACAGGTAGTTGGTCGCGGCCGGGAACTCGCCGGCCAGCGTGTCGATCCGTCTCACAACCGGCGCTACACCCAGCTCGATTCGCCGCGTGCGGACTTCGGACTCGCTCGCCCCGAGCTGCCGGGCCAGTGCCCGGTCCGAGAAACCGAGCCGCTTCAAGGCGAGCAGTCGGTCGCGGTCGAGCGTACTCAACCTGTTGCCGTCGAGCCCGGCCTCGGCCCGCACAACCGTATCCAGCCGTGCGACGAACCACGGGTCCACGCCGCTCAGTTCGTGCAACTCCGCCGGGTCAATGCCCTGCTCAAGCGCCTGCACCATCGCGTACAGACGCCGGTCGGTCGCATTCCGTGTCTCGTCAATCGGGTCCTGCACCCACGCCTTCGGGTCGGTCAGCCCGTCGTACCCGAACCCCAGGGACCGCACCGCCTTCTGCAGCGCCTCCTCGAACGTAACCCCGATGCCCATCACCTCGCCGACGCTCTTCATCTCGGTCCCGATCCGGCGCGACGCGGCGCGGAACTTGTGCAGGTCCCAGCGCGGCATCTTGACCGTCACGTAGTCCAGCGCCGGCTCGAAGAAGCAACCGGTGACCCCGGTCACCCCGTTCTTCAGGTCAGCCAGGTTGTACCCGAGCGCCAGCTTGGTGGCGACCCAGGCCAGCGGGTAGCCGGTCGCCTTGGACGCAAGCGCGCTCGACCGGGACAGCCGCGCGTTGATCTCGATCACCCGGTACTCGCCGGTCTTCGGGTGCAGTGCGTACTGCACGTTGCACTCGCCGACCACCCCGAGTTCGCCGACAATGTGCAGGGACACGGTTCGCAGCCGGTGATACTCCTCGTTGGTCATGGTCTGGGACGGCGCGACCACGATGCTTTCGCCGGTGTGGATACCCATCGGGTCGAAGTTCTCCATATTGCACACCGTGACCGCGTTGCCGAACCGGTCCCGCACGACTTCGTACTCGACTTCCTTCCACCCGGCAAGATACTCCTCGACCAGCACCTGCGGCGAATGGGCCAGGGCCTCGGCAACCCGGATCTTCAACTCGTCCGGGGTCCCGACCGCGCCCGAAGCCAGTCCGCCCAGGCTGTACGCGGCCCGGATCATCACCGGGTAACCGATTTCCTCCGCCCTCTGCAGGGCCTGCTCGACGTTCTCCGCGGTCCCGCTCCTCGGGACCGACACATCGAGGGCCCGCATCCGCTCGGCAAACCGCTGCCGGTCCTCCGACTCCTCGATGGTCGAAACCGGGGTCCCGAGCACCGTGACCCCGTGCCGTTTCAGGACCCCGGAACGCCACAACTCCACCCCGACATTGAGCGCGGACTGGCCCCCGACGTTCAGCAGGATGCCGTCCGGCTTCTCCCGCTCAATCACCTTCTCGACAAAGTCCGCCTCGACCGGGACCAGGTATATCTCATCCGCCATCCCGGGCGTAGTCTGGATCGTGGCCACGTTCGGGTTCACCAGCACGGTCCGGATTCCCTCCTCCTTCAGCGCCTTGATTGCCTGGCTGCCCGAATAGTCGAACTCCCCGGCCTGCCCGATCCGCAGCGCGCCCGAGCCGAGAATCAGGACCTTGTCAGGCCTGGTCATGACCTACCCTGCGCTCTTGGCGGTTCGCTTCCTCGTTCCGCACTTCGATTTCTCGCGCACGCGAAATCCCAGGGACAGTCCCAGCCGGACAAGGTACAGTCCCGGATTTCGCTCCGCACTCCTGGCGTTCTTGGCGGTTCATTTCCTCATTCCGCGCTCTGACTTCTCCTCCCGTATCCATCTGTGTTCATCTGTGTCTATCCGTGGTTTTCCCCTCCTCTTTCCTCCGTCCTCCATCTTCACTCTTCTCCTCCCGTGTCTATCCGTGGTTTCACTCTTCCTCACAGCATCTCCACGAACCGGTCGAACAGGTCCAGGGAATCGAGCGGGCCGGGCGAAGCCTCGGGGTGGAACTGGACCGAGAAGAACGGCCGCCGCTTATGCCGGATGCCCTCGACCGAGCCGTCGTTCGCGTTCGTGAACCACACCTCCCAGTCACCAGGCAAGGTGCTCGCGTCGATGGCAAACCCGTGGTTCTGGCTGGTCAGCCGACACCGGTCAGTCCCCGCCTCGCGGCACGGCTGGTTCTGCCCCCGGTGGCCGTAGGGAAGCTTGTAGGTGCGCGCCCCGGCCGCCAGGCCCATCAACTGGGACCCGAGACAGATGCCGAATATCGGCCGGTGCAACGCCATCGCGCGTCGCAGGATATCAACCGTCACCCTGCACTGTTCCGGGTTCCCCGGTCCGTTCGACACCAGGATACCGTCAAATGCCTCGCCGGTGTAGTCGCAGTCCCACGGCACCTGCAACACTTCGACGCCCCGGGCAAGCAACTCGCGCCGGATTGACCGCTTCACCCCACAATCCACCAGCACCACCCGCTTGCCCCCGGTGCCGAAACATACCTGCTCTTTCGTGCACACATCCGCGACGATATTCGTACGGTTCGGGTCGAACATCGCGGTCCTGTCCGCCTGCCCATCGGTCAGAATCCGGCCCAGCATCGTCCCGTGCTCGCGCAGCCGGAGCGTCAAAGCCCGGGTATCGATGCCCT
>CBDUZK010000161.1:0-4753 GCA_965371675.1 uncultured bacterium
AACCCGAACCCACGGGATGACCCATTCTAGGGAGACATACCCCGCTGTCAAGCGGTGTGTCGACCCCCCCCGGGTTCGACCTGATTCAGGGCGCCGGCGCCGCTGACTACCGGTCGAATACGACCAGCCGGACCCGGTCTTCACGGCTCGAACCCGTCCTCCGGACCAGGTACACGCCGGCGGCCAGGACACGGCCGTAATCATCCCGCCGGTCCCAGTCGAACTCGTGCCGGCCCGCGGGCAGGACCCGGTCCGCCAGGGTCCGTATCTTCCGGCCGGCAGCATCATATACGACCAGCCGGACCCGTCCGGCCGCCGCCAGGTCCAGGCTCAGCCGGGTTCGGACCGCAAACGGGTTCGGCTTCGCTTCAAACCGACCCTCCGGGACGCGTTCGCCCGGCGATTCGACCGCCACATTGAGGCTTTCCAGGAACATGACCCGCGGATTCAGGTCCGGCGCACCGGGCAGTGAAGTCGGCAACTCGTACCACGTGTCGGCCACCAGCGGGTTCGCGTCCACGGCCAGGTCCGGTCCGCCGTCGATTGAGTAGTGGATGACACCGCTCAGCGGCCAGTCCTCCGGAACCTGGAACAGGAAAGTATCGGCCACGCCCGGCGCGCCTTCCCACTCCTCGGTCACTTCCCAGACCGGGAACGGTGCGGTCCGCAATGACCAGTACATGCTGTCAATCGAAGTCGTATAGTCGCCGGTCTGCAGGATGCCGGCCCCGTAGACCCCGTACGCCGGTGTGCCGGCCAGTATCACAATGAACAACGTGCCGATTACAAACTTGAATCGCATCAACGCTCCTTTCATGCTCGAACATTGTCTCGCGGTCGATGCCGAACCGCGCCATAATAATAGGAAGGGCGTGCGAACCGGTCAAGTGCCCTGGTTTCCGCACCGCTTGACCCTGCAGCGTGTCCGGGCATAATTATGGCCGTTGCCGTCGTCCCCACGACCGGCAGCGATAGAACTCACCGAAAAAGGAGCAAGCCTGTGAAGAAGTTACTCGTGCTGGTTTCCCTGTGCGCGATTGCAGTCGTCGCGCAGGCGGCCGATATGTACGCCGTTCTCGACTGCATCGACCAGGTGACCGTGGTCGACACCGTTTCGCTCAAGGGGCCGGGCCGCCCCGAAATCCCGGTCTTCACCGCCGGCTTCCGCGGTGACCCGGGCGAGATGGACACCGTCAACATGGGTGCGCAGCGCTGGCCGGACGAACACATCCGGGTCAGCTACCTGTACAACGTCAACCGCATGACCCCGTTCGTCATCAGTGCTCCGCAGCAGAACACCTGGTACGACCTTCCTTCCTCCGACCCGCACGCGACCGACTCCCGCGTCATGTTCTACCTCGGCGACGGCATCGCCGAACCGGACACGCCGACCGCAATCGGGCCGGCCCTGGCCGCGACGCCCAACCCGCTCATCGGGCGCACCGTCCTGCGGTTCGAACTGCCGCGCGCGACCCGGGCCGACGTCCGCATCTACGACGGCACCGGCCGGCACGTCCGCACCATTTCCGGCGCGCAACTCGCCGCCGGGGTCCACCGCTTCACCTGGAACCGGCGCGACAGCGACGGCCGCCGGGTCGAGTCCGGGGTCTACGTCGCCCGGCTGTCCACGCCCGACGGCAACACCCTCATCAAGCTGGTTGTGACCGACTGAATCGCGGTCGATTCGGATTGCAGGCGGAGGGCGCACGCGCCCTTCGCCTCTTTCTACGCGGTTCCCGTGGTTCCTTGACACCGGTTCCGACCGGCCTAGAATTGTGCTGCCTTACCCACAGGCTGGAACGAACGCGGATGGTGACCCGAGTTCCGGCTGGCTGGTAGGGCTTCCGTGCTTGACGTATTCGTTTCGCGTACCACGAGGTGCGCGCCATAACCAAGGAGGCAAAATGCGACGAATCGTACCGGTCCTTCTGTGCACTGTTGCCCTGCTTTTTGCGGGCGGTGCCTGGATTGGTAACCTGCCGCAGCAGACAGGTTCCTCAACCATGCCCCGGGTTCTCAAACCCCAGGCTCAAACAACCAAGGCTCTCGACGTGGAAACGCCGGCAACCGTACCGGCCACCATGTCGCTGTTGTCAATCACCGACAATCCGGGCAGACCTCGCCCGGTCGTCATCATCCCGTCGGACAACCCGAGCGACACGCTCCACTACGACGGGCCCAACGATGACAATGGCATCGGCCTGACTTCGGGCGGCACCTTTTCCGGTGCGGTCCGGTTCACCCCGACGACCGGCTGCACCCTGACCAACGTAATCTGGTTCGCCTACTCCCTGCCGACAACGAACAAGGTCATCATCTACGGACCGGGCACCAATATCGCGCCCGGTGCGATACTGGATTCGTTCTCGTTCACGGTGCCGTCGGGCACCGGATGGACTAGCGTCCCGATGCCGACCCCGCGCCGATTTCCGTCCGGCCAGGACTTCTGGGTCTGCATCGAGGTGAGCCACCCGGCCCTCGGCCACCCGCTCGGCGTCGACGAGGGTCCCCAGATCGTAGACCGCGGCGGCTTCATCCGCATCGCCAGCGGCTCCTGGGCCCAGTTGTACGAGTACAACCTCAACTTCAACTGGAACATCCGGGCCGAAATCGAGCCGGAATTGGTTCCGCAGACCGACATGGCGGTGACCGCGGTCAACGTCACGTCCCCGATTCAGCCGAACCAGTGGACCACAATCATGGCGACGGTCGCCAACCTCGGGGTTGACACCATCTTCCCGGGCGAATCGGTCACGCTGCAGGTTACCGGGCCCGGCTCCTACGTCTACAACGACGTCAACGAAGTGACCACCGACACCCTGCTCTTCGGCGACACCGAGGAAATCACCTTCGCGCCGAACTGGAACACGCAGGACACGACCGGTATCTACACCGCGACCGTCTGGACCGAGTTCACCGGGGACCTGGTTCACGGCAATGACACCGCGACCGCGCTGATTGACGTCACGCTCTGGCTCACCTACGCGAACTGGAGCGCGACCCAGTACACCACCTGGGCCGGTCCCCAGCGCGGCACGATGTTCTACGCGACCGAGTTCGGCCTCAGCTACCCGGTGATGGTCGAATCGCTCCGTGCCTACTTCAACTGGAACGCAAGCTACCCGTGGGACGACAGCACGTTCCGGTTCATCGTGTACGGCGGCGACCTGTCGACCAAAATCGACTCCTCGCCCTGGCTCGAAGCCGTGGACGGCATCAGTACGTACGCAACCGGCGGCATCGAACTCACGGACACGACCACCCGGTGGCTGGTAGCAATCGAGCCCTTCGGCGACTCGGGATTCCCGTCCAGCTACGGTGACGGGGACCACGACAGCCGCAGCATCTACGGCGACCCCACCGGCTGGTTCTACTGGATCTCAGGCGAACTGTTCATCGCATCCTACGTGACGTTCAGCGGTGTAACCGACGACGTCGGCTTCTACGGCCTCGACGCCCCGTACATGCACGTCGAGCCGGGTCAGCCCGTGACCCCGACCGGCTGGGCGCGCAACTACGGCATCACCAACCAGGTCGCGGTGGCCTGCACCGCCTTCGTCGTCGACACGGTCACCGACGCCATCATCTACACCGGCGCGACGACCGTCTCGCTTGACGCGGGCGACACCGCCCAGGTAACGTTCCCGTCGTGGACCGCCCCCACCGGCAACAACTACTACCAGGTCTACATGTTCACTTACCTGGTCGGCGACGAAAACCCGGGCAACAACGGCATCACGCACCTCTTCATGGGCTTCCACGTTGTCGACCCGCTCGCCTGCCCGCCGCTGACCGCCGCGGTCACCTTCGACGGCATACTCAACACCACGGAGTGGGCCGACGCCTACGTCTACGACGTCTCCAACATCTACGGCTGGAACGACATCTACCGCTGGTTCCCGGGCAACGTCATGCTCTACACGAAGTACGACGCGCAGTACGTCTACTTCGGCATCGACCTGCCCTACATCTCCACCCACGAGAACATGCAGGTCGGCCTGTACTTCGACGAGAACAACGACGGTGCCTGGAACGGTGACTCGAGCGAAGGCAACTACTGGTATCGCAGCTACAACGACACGATGCAGTACCGGTCCCTGCCCGACTACTGGCTCGCGCCCGGCCAGCAGCGCGGCCTCCACGCCGCAAGCAGCGTCTCCGGCACGATGCAGGCCGAAATCGCGGTCCCGATCGGCACCGCGAAGCACGAACTCGACATCAGCACCCCCGAGGACACACTCGGCTTCTACATGTACCACCTGCTCGAAGCCTACTCCGAGATGTCCGGCTGGTGGAACACACTGATGGACTCGGCTCACTGGAACGTGCCGGCCCAGTACGGCAAGCTCGTATTGACCGCGAACGTCGGCAACCCCGACGCCGGGGTCAGCGAGATTACGGCGCCGACCAACTGGTACGACACCAGCGTGACCATCACGCCCGCCGTCAAAATCCGGAACTACGGCGACACCGAGATGACCTTCGACGCCTGGTTCATCATCGACGACGGCACCGACGCCGAGGTCTACCGCCAGTCCGTGATTGTCTCGGCCCTCGCCGTCGGCGAGGAACGTGACGTCGTGTTCCCCGACTGGGCGGCACCGCACGCGGAAGGCAGCTACAACGGCCTCTGCTCGCTCGCCGTTCATGACGACAACTCCGGCAACGACATGATGGACCAGGACTTCACCATCATGGCCCGCCCGCCGTGGCCGAACGGCTGGCACGAAGCCCACTCGATGCCGCTCACGTC
>CBDUZK010000162.1:0-4752 GCA_965371675.1 uncultured bacterium
TACTGAGCCTCACTTGTTTTGTGCCGGATACGAGGCCCTTACATCCAGCCCGGTATGTTAGCAGTCCTTTGTGGCGTGTCAAGGCACGGCAGGAGAGGGTCAAGCTTGACTGGGCGATTGGATTGTGTAGAACGGGCAGTGATGAGTACTGTTGTTCCTCGCTGGCGCCTGGCCCTGGTCATGGGCATCGGCGTTGTCGCGCTCTCGTTCGCGGCGGTCCTGATCCGGATGACCGAGGCGCCGAGCCTGGTGATTGCCGCCGGACGGATGGTCGTGGCTTCATTGGTTCTCGCACCTTTCTTCTGGACCCGGCTGAGGAAGATGCGGGCCGAGTTGCGGGGGAAGAGCCGGGGCCTGGTTGTGCTGGCCGGGCTGTTCCTGGCGGTGCATTTCGCCTTGTGGATTGAGTCGCTGAACCGGACCACCCCGACTAGTTCGGTGGTGTTGGTGGCGACCGACCCGATTTTCGTGGCCGTGCTGTCTCCGTTGATTCTGCGCGAACGGGTTTCCCGCCGCGTCGGGATTGCGGTGCTGCTGGGTGTTGTCGGGAGCGCGATTGTCGGGGCGCCTTCGTTCGCGGGCGGGATGTCGCTTTCCGGTAACCTGCTGGCCCTGGGCGGGGCGGTGTGTGCGGGTGGGTATCTGATTGTGGGGCGTAAGGTGCGGCAGCAGACCGGGTTATTGGCGTATGTGTATGTGATGTATACGATAGCGGCCGTGTTGTTGCTGGCCGGGGTCCTGGTTCTGCGCCTGCCGCTGGCCGGGTATCGACCGTCGGCGTACGGGTTGATTGTATTGCTGGCGCTCGGGCCACAACTGGTCGGGCATACGAGCTTCAACTGGGGGCTGCGGCACCTGACTGCTCCGGCGGTGGCGATGGTCATCCTGCTGGAACCGGTCGGGGCGGCGCTGCTGTCCTGGTGGATTCTGGGTGAACCGCCGACCGGGCTTGAAGCTGCGGGTGGGCTGGTGCTTGCTGGCGGCATCTACCTCGCGCTCACGGACCAGGGCAGGAGAGAGAAGGCCCGCCCGGGAGGAGCAGGCAGTGGTTTGCGACATGCGGGCCGAGGATGATTGACATTGGCCGTCGCATGGCTAGCATCGGACGGCGTATGACTCGAACGTGTCGGCAACCCGAAGCAGGAGTGTGTGATGAGCGATAGCGGTGAGATGTTTCCCCAGTTGGCCGGAATGAGCCGGGAGCAGATTGTCCTGTTGTTGCAGGATGCCGCGAAGAACTGGCTGGCGCACGATGGGACGTGGTTCCAGGCGGTCGAGCGTGAGCAGGGGATGGACGCGGCAATCCGGGCCGACACCGAGGCGTGGCGCGATTTCACGAGGGTTGAGGCGCGGCGTATCATGCGACGGCACGGCATCAAGCCGGGCGGCGGGATTGCGGCCCTGGTGAAGGCGCTGTCGTTCCGGCTGTATGCGTATATCAACGTACAGGACATAAGTGAGCAGACTGAGTCGCGGGTGGTGTTTCGGATGCGCGACTGCCGCGTGCAGGCCGCGCGGAAACGGCACGGGTTACCTGACTTCCCGTGCAAGTCGGTCGGGGTGGTGGAGTATGCGGGTTTCGCCGAGACGATTGACCCGCGCATCAGAACGCGCTGTCTGTACTGCCCGCCGGACGAGCATACTTTGGACAGTTACTGCGCATGGGAGTTCACGCTTGACCGGAAAGAATAGCAGCCGGGACGAGCGGTCCTTCACGGTCCACGACCTGCCGGCGCGCGAGCGGCCGCGGGAGCGGTTGATCAGAGTCGGAGCCGGGAACCTGACTCTGGAGGAGGTACTCGCCATTATCATCAGCCGGGGAACCAGGGGAAGATCCGTGCTTGAGATCGCCCGCGAACTCGTGACGAGGTTTCATACCATCCAGGGTCTGGCCGATGCCCAGATTGAGGATTTGTGTGAGGTCATGGGTATCGGTCCGGCCAAGGCGTGCCAGGTCAAGGCTGCGGTGGAGCTGGCCCGGCGGATCAATGAAACGGGAGAGTCGGATATCGGGCGGGACATGTCGACCGCGGAGGCGGTCTTCAAGTTCATGGGTCCGAAGCTCCGGGGTGAGCAGAAGGAGTGTTTCTGCACGTTGGCCCTGGATTCCCGGAACCGTCTGCTTGGAGATGAGCGGGTGTCGGTGGGCACGATCAACAGCACGATGGCCCATCCGCGTGAGGTATTCGACAAGGCGATTCGCGTCAAGGCGGCCGGCATCGTCGTGGTGCACAATCACCCGTCCGGAGACCCGCAGCCGTCGGACGACGATATCCGCCTGACCCGGCGACTGGCCGAGGCCGGGAAGGTGGTGGGGATTCCACTGCAGGACCACGTCATTGTTGCCGGTCAGAACTACTACAGTTTCCGCGCCCGTTGCCTGCTGTGAGAGCGTGACCTTGACACTGCGGGGTCTCGCACCTACCCTTGAGCCGTGAACGACATCCGCGACAACGGTAGCGATTCCGGGATTCCAATCGACAAGGTCGGCGTGCGGGGATTGAGCTACCCGGTGGTCCTGCTGGACAAGGCGCACCGCCGTCAACATACGGTCGCCCGGATCAGCATGTACGTCAGCCTGCCGCACCAGTTCCGGGGTACGCATATGGGCCGGTTTATCGAGATACTGAACCGGTACCACCGGGAGATAGACATTCACAAACTGGGTCGGATTCTGCGCGACATGAAGGAGCGGCTGGAGGCTGATTCCGCGCACCTTGAGATGGAGTTCCCGTATTTCATTGAGAAGCAGGCGCCGGTGTCCGGGGCCAAGGGGTTGATGGATTACCGGTGTACCGCGGTCGCTGACCTGGGCCACCGGTTTCGGCTGCGGATTGGCGCGGCCGTACCGGTGACCACACTCTGTCCGTGTTCGAAGGAGATGGTCGGAGTCGGGGGCCACAACCAGCGTGCGGAAATCCGGGTTACGGCCGAGCCGCGCGGGTTCCTGTGGCTCGAGGACCTGATTGGCCTGGTCGAGGAGTGCGGTTCGAGCCAAGTGTATTCTCTGCTCACGCGCGAGGATGAGAAGTACGTGACGAACCACGCCTACGACAACCCGGCGTTTGTCGAGGACGTGGCGCGGAACGTCGTGCAGAAGCTGCAGGCTCATGAGAACGTGGCCGGGTTCGAGGTCGCGGTTGAGAGCTATGAGTCGATTCACCACCACGACGCGTACGCGTTCGTGAGCCGGCTCGGCAGTCCCGACGTGTGATCCGGACCCTGCTGGTCGATTGCTATCCCGAGGACTGGAAGCGGAAGGTCGGAACGTACGTCAAGCTGGTCGAGCCGTACGGCCCGGTGACGGTTGTCGATTCCCACGACTTGGACGCGCGGAGTGCGACTTCCGGCTGCGATGCGGTGGTGTTGACCGGGTCGCCGATGATGCTGATGAAGGAGGAGCCGCCCGCGACCCTGGTCGCGTTTGCGCGCCGGGTGGAGGTGCCGGTGTTGGGTATCTGTTTCGGGCACCAGGCTGTCGGTCTGGCGACCGGCGCGGAGTTGGCCCGCCGCGAGTTCTACGAGGGGCCGGGCACAATCCGCGTGCTGAGGGACGCGGAGTTGTTCCGCGACATGCATTCAGATCTTGCCGTATTCGAGAGTCACGCCGAGTTCCTGTTGCGTCCTTCGGTCGAGCGGTGCGGGTGGGAGGTCCTGGCCGAATCGCGCTACTGTCCGGTCGAGGCGATGCGTCACCGGGAGCGACCGCTGCACTGCGTGCAGTTCCACCCCGAGTGGTCAGGCGAGGTCGGTCGGAAGGTGGTCGATAACTTCTATTGCCACGTGGTCGGTGTCGATTGAGACCAGGACTGTTCCGGGCAGGCTAGAAGGTCCGGCCGATCTGGAAGTGGGGTTCCCAGCGGCCGCCGCCCTCGCGGTCGAAACCATACCCGAAGTCGAACCCGAGCAGTCCGAGCATCGGGATTTCGAGCCGGACTCCGACCCCGGCCCCGCGCTTCATGTCACTGAGATTCAACTGGTCGATTTCATTCCAGGCGTTGCCGGCGTCACCGAAACCGATGAAGGACAACTGGTGGCTGAGCCGGAGTTTCAGTTCGAGCGAGAAGAGCGCGAGCGCTTTGCCGCCGACCGCATAGCCGCCCTGGCGCGGGCCGATGCTGCGGTCGCCGTAGCCGCGGATGCCGTCGGCCCCGGTGCCGCCTGCGTAGAACCGGTCGTAGAGCGGCACTTCGTCGTCCGCGGTGAACCCGGTGATGTAGCCGAGCCGCGTGCGACCCATGATACCGAACTTCCAGAACAGCGGGAGGTAATGGCTCACGTCGAGTGTGTGCCGATGGTAGCGGATGTCACCGACCGAGAGTGACAGGCCGTAGGTGACCGCGGAACCGGTCAAGGCATTGAAGATGTAGTCCCGTGAGTCGCGGGACAGGGTGAGGCTCGGGATGAAAGCGGTCTTGTGGACCGTGTCGTCGCGGACGTCGAACGGGCTGTCCGGGTCCGGGTCGTAGCTGGAGCTGATTGACGCGGGCGGGACGTAGGCGTCGGCGACGCGCAGCCCGAGATAGGCGCGGGTGTAGTCCAGCGGCAAAGGGCGGGAGACCGACACCCCGCCGCCGAGTTCTTCTTTGTCGTAGTAGTCGTACTTCCGGGTGAGGTAGGACAGGTCGATGCCGCCCGAGGTCGGGGTGTCGAACATCCACGGCTCGGTGAACCCGAGTTGGAGGTTGGTGAGCTTGCCGCCCTTCTCAATCTTGATATTGGCGCGCTGGCCCCGGCCGAACAGGTTGGGCT